>NZ_VTPS01000019.1 GCF_008274215.1 Calorimonas adulescens
AGAAGAACTTTCAGCCTCGGCAAGGATAGCAAGTTTTTCTTCAAGAGTAAAGTTTTTATGTGCTGCCATTGATTTTGACCTCCCTTAAGAGAAATTTTAGCATGTTGTGCGTTTTAGTCCAATTCTCTTAAGGGGCCAACAAGTGTGATACAATAAATGTAGCTAAAAATCCTAAAAGGATATTTATTATTACTATGAAAAGATATATCTCCCAATTTAAGACTTGCGTGTTCCCATAAGCCTCACCTATAGTAATTTACCTGTTTATATGGGGTTATTGATCATTTTTGATCATATCAACTACTGCTATCTTTCTTATATTCATAGATGATAGATATGTTGTTGCGATTGTTACTATAAAATTTACAGCTATAACGATCAAATATTCTCTGTATTGTATCCTGAAGATAGGATTTATATATATATCTAAATATTTATTATATAAAATATATTGAACCAATACTCCGAAGATAATTACCACTACGCTTGATATAGCTCCATATAAGAATCCTTCTGTCAAAAACATTTCTTTCAGGCTTTTGTCTGTAGTGCCGACAGCTCTTAACATACCAAATTCTTTCATTCGGGATGCTATATTGTATTTAATGTTATTCGCTATATTAAATACACCCATAATGAACAGTATCATTACAATCGCATTTATAAATCTGTGCTTATTTTCATTCAGTACATTAAAATTTTCTATTTCTTCATCTAAATCTCTTAAAATTACTCCAGGTTTCTTATCAATTATTGATTTAATCTTTTTATATAAGACATTATGATTTACTCCTCTTTCTTTGTTGATGCTTACAATCTTATACTGAGTTATCCCCGTATCCCTTTTAAATATATCCGAAGATAGGACAACATCAACGCTGTTATTCACAGTATAATAATTATCATAATCCAACAGATTGTTTACTATTGCCGCCACAGTATATTCCTTATATTCATAGCTATCGTCATTATAATTAATTTTCCAGCTTTCCTCAGAATTTGTGCCTTTGTTTGAAAAAGCAACTCTTATTTTATCTCCCACTTTGAAATTTGCAACGTAAGGCTTTTTATTTTCTGTATTTATGGGATTGGGTATCCTTATAACGGCAAGATTTTCTTTTTTCATCCTGTCAATATCAATTTTGCCTTTTACCAAATATTTCCTCAACTTGGCAAGAGATTTATCATCATAACCGTACATATTATCTTTTAAAATATATTCTTCCGATTTATCTGCCGCCTTTAAATTCTTGACTAACATTCCGTTCATCACATCTTTTATATATGGGGTGCTGTTTAAATTTTCAAAGTACATAGGTTCGGATATATGTTCACCGCTTAACATGAGTCTTGAATATATTAACTGTATAGCTGATAAATCCCTTACTCCGTTTAATGACCTTATTCTCTCTAGTTCTTTGCTGCTTAGCCCGTCGGTTTTTTTCGCACCGGGTACAAGATTTATTTTATAGTCGGAATTATACCCTATGCTATCTGCTATATTGTCTACTTGCCTTTCTTCTAAAAAACTTAAGTAGCTTGCATTTATAAAAAGTATGCCTGCAATACTTATTGATAGTATAATCATTATAAAGCTTCTGCTGTTAGAAAGAATATTCCTTATAGTTACAATTGAATATATGGACAGGTTTTTCCCTGAGGTTACTTTTTTATATATTTTTTTATTGTATTTTTCTCTGAGTCCTAAATTTTTTCTTATAGCTTCTATAGGTGATATCTTTGATATGGTTATATAGACTGCAATAACAATCAAAAGTATGACGGCTGCTGTAACAATTACAGGTATAATAAAGGCTTCCTTAATTATAACAAGCCGGCTTATATTGACAGCTCCTTCAGTAAATACATTTCCAACTAAACCGCTTAACAGCTTTGAACTGATCAAGCCTAATATAATACCTATAGGGACACCCATGGCACTCAATATAAGCAATTCACATAATGTTATTCCAATCAATTGCTTTCTACTGCTACTTATAGCTAATAAAATTCCGTATTCTGATATTCTTTGAAGAATTGATATGCTGTATATTCCGTATATAACTATAAAAGAAGCTGCCAATATTACAAGTAATGAAAAAATATTGTTTTTATATATATTATTTAATTTTCCATATGCCTCTATTAGCGTCGTATTTTTAACTATGCCATCGCTCTTCACATTCAGTTTCTTTGCCAATAAAGATGTCAATTTATTTATATTGTTTTCATCTTTAAATGTCACCATAGAAATGTTTCTGTTTCCTTTAAAATCATCACTAATAGGCAAAAATGCCTGTAAGGTCATACTTCTTTTAAATTCTGGTCTGTCTTCCAATATTCCCACCAATTTATACGTTTTTGTTTCCTTTCTGTCTTCCAGTTTAAGTTGCAGGTCACTGCCAATTTTAGATTCTTTCCCAAGAACATTTAAAACCCACTCTTCAGCGGCGATTTCATTGTCATTTTTCGGATATCTTCCTTCTTTGATAAATGAATTACCACTGAAAGAGCTTCCTAATTTTATGTATTCTTTATCTGCCCTTAGAATATTCAAATAAAAATCCTCGCTTAAGGCAACCGAATCATAATACGCTGCAAATCCTCTGTCTTTTATCGATTTATCCATTTTTATTTTCTTTATCTGATCATTGTTTAATTTTGTAAAAACAACATGGTAGCTACCTTCATCATATTTTATACTATCAATATTTGCCTGGTTGGCACTTTGGCTCAATATTATTATACTTGCAATAACGGCAACACTCAGGATTATAGCCACCAACACAGAAAGGGTCCTTTTTTTATAATATTTGATATATTGTAATGATAATTTAAACATGTATTATATGCCTCCTAACTCCGGAGATTATGCACTAAAAGGTTCAATTTTTGCAGTGTTACTCATGAATGCTTCATAAAACTTATTTGGAGCCATGAAATTTATACTCCCATGTCTTCTACGCTGGTTATAGTATTCCATATACTCTGTTATGATGGAATAAGCCTCCATAAAGGGGTAGCCATCGCCGCATGCTAATTCACAAAGCCGTTCTTTTATTTGGTCATCGGATATTTTCTCACCCTTGTTGGTTAAGGAATATCCCGGAATTGGCCTGCCACCAGCATTGCTGTTAGTAACAGATACGTTAGTTTCTGATTTTTCCTCATTAGCGTTATTTTGTCTTGAGATATTTTCATAAGGGTGTTATTTTCTCTCGCAACATCATCTAATTTTTTTGTATTTTAAAGATGTGTTTTTTGTCATTTATAGGCAACGGCTTAACTAACCCCTTTTTTCTGAAGCTTCGCATCCATCTATTACCATCTGAAAGCAGGATTCATTCCTGCTTTTTTTTATTCCTTCTTGTAAGGTGAGGCAGTTTAAAAGGCCTATACTTCCTTATCAGGAATATTATGAGTATTATGATGAGAATGGCTGGTAGTGCCGATATTATAAAAATCACTAAGTATAGCGCTAAGTTGACAATGAAATTCAGGGTGGATACAAACCCGTTCCTTATACGGACGGCTATCTCATTGCCTGAGAGTATATTCCAGTCTACATACTTAGACACCGCCACAGTCTCCCTGCTGGGCTGAAGCTCAATATTTACAAGGGACATGGCTGTAAGCTGGTCCCAGAGCTTGAGCTGGCCTTTTAGCTGCTCTATCCTCTCCTGCACAGAATCCATTTGCTGCTTTACCTTCAGGGTCTCATCAACTGTTTTAGCCTGCTTCATGATGTCCTTAAGCTGTGCTTCTTGTATTAGGGCATTATCCAGCCTGGCCTGGGCGTCATAATACTGTTCTGTGATATCCTCTGTGTTTATATTTTGATGGACGATTCTTCCAAGACCCTCTAAATAGTCCAGAAATTCCTGGAGTTTCTCTGCAGGTACCCTCACGCTCAGGTTATAAAACTTCCTGCCGTCATAGTCGGATATGTTTGAGGACACCAGATATCCACCCATGGCCTCGGCCTGCTTCAGTATGGAGTCATAGGATGCCTTTGTATCCTCCACCTGGATAGTGGTGTCGACGTTTTTAACCAGTTTCCTTATGCTTATATCCGAAGAGGTAGGATCACCACCTGCAGTCTGGTTTGCTTCAGGTTGGCCTTTGTCTGGTGAAGGCGCTTTTTCCTGTGAGTAGGTCACAGCCTGCTGGGTCTGCTGAGGTCTACCGCCTTGGCTGGCACAGGCAGCAATCACCAGGGCAAGAGTCAGGACCATTATCATAAGCATGACATATTTTTTAATTCCCATTGCTGCTCCCCCTTATTCCTTTTACTATTTAGATGCACAAAAAACAAAAAAGTTCCATATCCTATAAAATATTATAACAGTTTATAGCGACAATGGAAATAAAATTTAGAATATATTCACCAAGCTGAACCTCTGGTTTTCAGGTATATGCTTTACGAGCATCTTTAATGTATTGTACTCGGCCATTGCCTCTTCAGTATCGTTATACTGAACGAAACTTCTAAGCCTTACTAAACTCATATCAATCTTATCAATCTCATCATGATTTATAAGCACTGCCCATATCCCTTTTACGGACGACCATCTGTTAGATGCTTTGTTTAAATCATCAGTGGCCGTATCCCATTTTTCGTTTTCAATTTTTTCCGGCAGGGCTTCGATGCTTTGCGATATCGACATGGCCGTATCCTTAAGATAATAGTATGACCCTAAGTCCAGGACAAATATAAACGCCAGGAGTATTACAGTGATTACTATTGCCGTCTTCACTTTATGACCTCCTTTGCCTGTACGAATAGATTTCCGCTGCTGTCAATAGAGGCTAATAGGACCTCTGACACATCACTTATGCCGAATGCTTTTAGCTGACCTTTAAGCCATGCAAAGTCCTTGTTGGCCGCCTTTAACGTCTTAAAGTCTACTGTGCCGTCTATGACGACAGGAAGCGGCAGACCCTCATATGGAGGATTTAGGTTCAAGTCTTGCGGGGTTACGGGTCTTTTTTCCACCTTTGGTATTACGCTCAGGGTGCCATTTGTCTCAAGGATGGCATATTCTACATCGGCAATATTGTAGTATCCCTGGTTTCTCAGTGCCTCAAGAAGGTCATTTATGTTGTACCTCTCTTTTCTCATCTGGGCCTCTAATAGTCTCCCTTTCTCTATGAGGATGGTTGGTGTGCCGCATATTAATTCCCTGCCGCGTATGCTCTTCATGGATATGTATGACAGTGCAAGCTGGGATATAAGCAGGGTGAGGATTGGTATTATCCCGGCTAAAAGAGGTATGCCGGTATTCTGCATTGGCACAGCACCTAAGTCTGCTATCATTACAGCTACCACGAGCTCGTAAGGTTGGAGCTCGCCTAT
This sequence comes from Calorimonas adulescens, assembly GCF_008274215.1. Lineage (NCBI taxonomy): Bacteria > Bacillati > Bacillota > Clostridia > Thermoanaerobacterales > Thermoanaerobacteraceae > Calorimonas > Calorimonas adulescens. The sequence goes on from NZ_VTPS01000019.1 coordinate 5,357, forward strand.
CTGCTGCTTACCCATTATCCTCATGACAATAACCACTAGGAAATACAGTATCAAGGCTCTTGTAAAAATTACGAGCATAAAAACACCTCCCTGACGTTATTATTCAAAAAGTCAAGGAGGTTTATACCTTGAATCTATTCCATGAGTTTTCTCTTTTTTTCCTCAAACTCCTCGTCGCTTATTTCACCTCTGGCATAGCGCTCTTTGAGGATTTCCAGAAGATCATTCATTTTATGCTGTCTTTTCGAGCTGTTGTTTATTAAGTAAATAACAAGATATATGACAGCGATTACAATAGCCGCCTGCATTATCAATGAGACGAGTCCCCATATAAAGCCGTTGGCCAACCATCTGCCATTCCATCCATTCATCATCCACCACATCATCTTTACTCTCCTTTTTTTTATTTTCATCATAATACTAACATAATCTTTTGATATAATTGTTAAAAATATGTGATGAAATTATGATAATTTATGATAATATATGCGGCAGTGCATACCTGACGTTGCCATCCCTGCCTGTTACGGTCTCTGCTGTATAGAGGGAGTCTATGACAGCCTCCTCGGTAGCCTCTACTACTGCCTTAAAGAGACTGCTCATGGCCTCACTGTTTTGATTTATTACTTCTATCGTATATACAGGGTTTTCCGGCGAATGTTCAATGATATTCTTTGTGGAAAAGGCCACGGCTATATCGCCACTGCCATTACTCATATATGAACCTGTCCTGGCCAGGCCAAGTGGCACTCTTCTTGCCAGCCTCTTTAAGCTATGAGGGCCTAAAGGGGCGTCAGTTGCCACAATGACTATACATGAGCCGTCATCACTATATCCATCAGGGTAGTCTTTTAACATCTCTCCTACTGGTATGCCCTTTATCATCAGGTCTTTCCTGCGGCCAAAATTGGTTAGGGTAAGCACACCCACTGTGTATCCTTCGGGTGTTATGCGTGAGGAGGTACCTATGCCCCCCTTGAACTCGAAGCACGACATCCCCTTGCCTGCACCAATATCCCCTGTCTCTATCTCTCCACCCTTAGCATTCTCTATGGCAGAAAAGACGTGCTCTTTTTTGACGTGCCTACCCTGTATGTCATTTAAGTAGCCGTCATTGCACTCTAAGACTACCGGGTTTACTGTGCCTGTGGTTATTCCTATCTCGGGGTTTTTGGTTATCATGTATTCTACAAGGGCGTCAGAGGCCAGGCCGACGTTTAGCGTATTTGTGAGTAATATTGGCGTCTCAATATAACCCAGCTCATCTATCTGGATAAGCCCAACTGACTTGCCAAATCCATTTCCTACATAGCAGGCTGCAGGGACCTTTTTTTTAAAGAGATTGCCTCCATGGGGCAGGACTGCTGTCACACCGGTCCTGGCTGGGCCCTTACCAGGGACGAGCTTACCCTCCCCAAAGCAGACGGTGGTATGCCCCACCAGTACGCCTTCCACATCGGTTATGGAGTTGTATTGTCCTGTATTCATACTGCCAATAGCGATTCCGTATTCCCTTATTCTTTTTCTCAATTTTTCACCCCCATATAAGACCCATTATATCAAACAGATGAAATTTTTCTCATTAATATTCCTGCTTTTATTTTATCTTGCGGTGACTGAATTCACAACCAGTATTTACAATAGATTTGATAAAAGTTTATTAAAGTGCTATTCTATTAATTAATGAGAAAATACCTGAACAAGGGGGACAGAGTCCGATGTATCATTTATATCTTTTAGAACGGCAGTACGGTAAATTTTTAATGATAGGTCTTGCATTGGTTATAGGACTTGGAGCTGGATTTGGAGCCGTTCTATTTAGATATCTGATTGATTTCATTACAAGGGTTTCATTTGTTGATGGAAAAGTTATATTTTCCTCATTCAATTTCTTATATATTTTACTTATACCAGCCATAGGCGGATTGATTGTAGGGCCGCTTACATATTTTCTGGCAAGGGAAGCCAAGGGACATGGTGTACCTGAGGTTATGGCCGCAGTTACATTTAACAAGGGCAGGATAAGGCCCAGGGTCATATTTGTGAAGTCGTTGGCATCAGCTATTACTATTGGTACTGGTGGTTCTGCTGGTAGAGAAGGGCCGATAGTACAGATTGGCTCGGGTATCGGTTCTGCTTTGGGACAGCTTTTAAAACTATCTGCGGAGAATATACGGCTTCTGGTGGCCTGCGGTGCCGCTGGTGGCATTTCAGCTACATTTAATGCACCCATTGCGGGCACTATGTTTGGGCTGGAGATAATTTTGGGCAAATACAATTCTTCATACTTTATACCTACCATTGTTTCTTCTGTTACTGCTGCATCTGTCTCCAGGTCAATATTGGGAGACAGTCCGGCATTCAGGATTCCACCGTTGGCTTTAAATTCATATTATGAACTTGTCCTGTTTGCAGTTTTAGGGGTTGTGGGAGGGCTTTTTGCTATCCTTTACATAAAGACCCTATATGGTATAGAGGATGTATTTGATAAAGTAACTATACCACCATATGTGAAACCAGCTTTGGGAGGCCTTATTGTCGGACTCATAGGAGTATTTTACCCGCAGGTCATGGGTACAGGGTATGAGTTTATAGAGAGTGCCATAGCAGGGAAAATGGGTATTGCTCTTCTTGCAGTCTTATGCATTTTAAAACTTTTAGCTACATCATTTTCAATAGGGTCCGGCGGTTCGGGTGGGGTTTTTGCACCCGGCCTGTTCATGGGGGCCATGCTGGGTGGAACTTTTGGATATGTTTTTCACAGCATTTTCGGTGGAGGCATTACACCAATAGGAGCCTATGCCTTAGCAGGTATGGGAGCTATATTTGCGGCTACAGCTCATGCTCCTTTGACAGCGATCATTATGCTTTTTGAATTAACCGATGGCTACCATCTCATACTACCAATAATGATAACGTGCGGTATAGCTACGCTTGTATCTACACACCTCCATAAGGAGTCAATCTATACCGTAAAGCTAAAGAGGAGGGGCTTAGATATATTATCAATCAGGGAGAGTGAGCTGAATACAGTAAGAATAAAGGATATTATGACTGAGGATGTGGTATTTGTTGAAAAACAATACACCATTAGTCAGACTGTAGATAAGATGAGGCATACCGGTCATTTCACAATGCCTGTCATGGACAACGGAAACATGGTTGGTATTATAGCCTATAAGGATATTGTAAATGCAATAATAAACGGTAATGAGGATGATACTATAGGTAAGTATATGACTAAAAATGTAGTAACAATATGGCCTGAGGCTACATTAAGGGAAGCCCTGCTCATAATGGGCGATGATGATATAAGTAAACTGCCGGTCATGGAGGATGGAAAGCTGGTGGGTATCGTCTCGAGGAATGATATCTTAAAAGCATCACATACCATTGTAAAAGCAGCATAATAAAGAGGACGGTCATATTGGCCGTCTACTTTTCTTCCAACCTTTTCTTTTTCTCCTCATATTCCTCTTCGCTTATCTCACCTCTGGCATAGCGCTCCTTTAATATTTCCAGAGCATCATTTCCCTTGCGATGTCCATTTCCATTTATGTTGATTAGATGAATGACAAGATAAATAACCCCAATTATGACAGCTATCTGTATTATCATTGAGAAGAGTCCCCAGATAAAGGTACCGGTTCCCCATCCACCATTCCATCCATTCAGCATCCACCACATCATTTTTTATTCTCCTTTCTCTTTTACTAATATAATACTAACATAATTTTTTGATAGAAGTGTTAAGAATATGTGAGGAATTTATGATTTGATGTGGGTTTTACATTGAGTGAATTTATACTATAATGGGAGTAGTAAGTGTTTATGAGGGAGAATAGTATGGTAAAGGGGATAGAGGAACTTCTTGGACTGCACCCGTATTTTAACGTGTGGTTTTATAGTGCCATGGTCAAGCCGCTGCCATACGGGGAGTTTGGACTGTATCCTGACGGTGAGGGCGAGATACGCGGCCTGGCCATGAGATACTTCAACAAGCTCATTGTGGTTGGAGAAAATACAGGACAGTTCTCAGGCATTATAAACGGCATATCCTCTATAAATGGTGAGCTTGAGGCTGTGTCAGAGATGGCTGATGAAATGGGTAGGACTGTAAGGGTACTGGACTATTGCCTTTTAGAGGATATAAAATCGGCTGAGGTAAGCCATAGGGTAAGGCAGGCATCAACAGGAGATGCAGGGGGGATAGTTAAATTTTATGATGGGGGCAGTTTCCCACAGAGCCTTTCTGAGGTGGAGTATACTATTGTGAATAACCGATGGTATCTGGTGGAAGATAGGGGAGAGATTGTATCTGCTGCCTGCACCTTCGCTGAGACTGATGACTATGCCATAATAGGGGTTGTTTATACCCCAGAGAAATTTAGGGGTCGTGGATATGCTACGTCCCTCATGTCAAAGCTTTCTTCAGACCTTTTGCATGAGGGGAAAAGACCGCTTCTATATTATGACAATCCTGTAGGAGGGAAGATATACCTTAAGCTGGGGTTTAAGCCCATAGCAAAATGGGGCATGATAAAACTGGAGGGATAGCATTTGAAATACGAGTTAGTGGTGACCGATATAGATGGCACCCTTGTGGATGACGATAAACAGGTTTCTGAGGTTACATTAAGGTATATAGATAAGTTCAGGGAAAAGGGTGGGCTTTTTACTATTGCCACAGGTAGAGGTGAGAAGGCGGCCAGGCCGTTTATAGAAAAACTTCATATAGACATACCCGCCATAATATTTAATGGTGGGGAATTGTATCATTCTGAGACAGGTCCACTGTATGTGCACTATCTGGATAAAAATATCTTTAATCTGGTGATAGACTGCTTTCTTGGTACAGACCTTGGGATAGTAACATATCATAGGGATAGGATATTCATATCCGATTATAAGCCACCCCATGACCTGTATATGGCTCAGGAGAGGGTAGACGTGGAGAGGGTACCCGACATAAAAGAAGTGGATGAGGTGAACAAGATTCTTCTGGTGGGTGACGTTGGCAAGGCAAAACAGCTGATAAGAAATCTGGAGGTAAAGAACGGGATAAAGATAAACCATGTCCAGACAGAGGATGTTTATTTAGAGGTGATCCCCGATGGGGTGTCCAAGGGAGAGGGTTTAAAGGAGCTCTGTTCCTACCTTGGGGTGCCCATTGAAAAGACTGTTGCTATAGGCGACCATATGAATGACATTGACATGATAATGGCGGCGGGCTGCGGCATAGCTGTGGAAAATGCCATGGATGAGGTAAAGAAGATAGCCAAGTTTGTTACAAAGAGGAATACAGAAGATGGTGTGGCGCATGTGCTGAAAAAGGTCTTAAATTTATAAAATTGCAGTATATTTTATGGTATAATGATAATACAGGATATGTGAAACAAGGGGAGGGGTTGATATGGCCAGGCCGCTATTGGTTATCTATATGATTGCAGTAATGGTAATAGTGGTCGAGGAGCTCTGCAGGCAGGACAGGGTCCTTGGTGCAACATTTTATAACAAAAATAAGCTCCTTTTTGACCTGAGATACAGGAATATAAGCGAAGACAGAAACCTCTTGATGATATATACTGCTGGTACCGTCCTCTTTGCCATGTTTATGTATCTCATGGGATACGGCCTGTCGGATTTTTTGCTTCTATTTGTCTCATATGCGGTGATACTCCTCTACCTTGCGTACAAGAGGGATATAATACTGGTGTACAGGGAGAGGCTTATACACCTTGGTAGTACAGTCCAGATGTTTGACTTTGATATATATAACACATACAGGATATCCTATGATGAAAAGGCACTGTACCTGTATACAGAGGATCCACTGGAAAAACCTGTAAGGATACCTGTTGACGTAAAGACAGAGGTGCTGGTTGAGCTCAATGATATACTATCTCCATATATAAGGCAGATGGTAAAGAAATAATAATAATAATCCATTTCATAAGGGATAATTTCTGATATATGGGGTGAAAACATGAAGAAACCAATGACAGGTGAAATGCCCCGCAACATCACATCGCATAAAGACACACTTATCTCAGAGAATGATATAACTATGTTTCATGAGGGCAGACACTATGAATGTTATAGGTTTATGGGGGCGCACGTCACGGTGGAGGGTGGCACCTCTGGGGTGCGGTTTACTACCTGGGCACCCAATGCGCTTACCGTCAGGGTAGCGGGTGATTTTAACAACTGGACACCTGATGACAGGTATGCCTTAAGGCGCATATCTTCTAAGGGACTCTGGAGTGCCTTTATACCGGGCCTGGCCGAAAATGAACTCTACAAATATGAAATTATCACATCTGAGGGAAGAGTGGTCTTAAAGGCTGACCCCTACGCATTCTATTCTGAAAAAAGGCCAAATACAGCATCTGTTGTGATAAACCCCAGGCCTTTTGAATGGAGGGATGATGAGTGGATTAAAAAGAAGATGGAGTCAAACATTTATGAGAGCCCTGTAAATATATATGAGGTGCACCTCGGCTCGTGGAAAAGAAACGAAAAAGGCGAGTTTCTGACGTACAGGGAAATGGCAAGTGTTCTCCCTGAATACGTCAAGGATATGGACTATACACATATAGAGATTATGCCCATCATGGAGCATCCATTGGATGACTCATGGGGGTACCAGGTGACCGGCTATTACTCCGTGACAAGCCGATATGGCGCCATAGACGACTTCAAATATCTTGTGGATGAATGCCACAGGCATGGTATAGGAGTGATCTTGGACTGGGTGCCAGGCCATTTTTGCAAGAACGACTATGGTCTTTTCAGATACGACGGTACACCCCTGTATGAGTATCAAGACCCGAGAAAGGCTGAGAACAAGGGATGGGGCACGGCCAACTTTGACCTTGGAAGGCCCGAGGTTAAGTGCTTTTTGATATCCAATGCCTTTTATTGGCTCAAGGAGTTTCATATAGATGGTTTCAGGGTAGATGCGGTAGCCAACATGCTTTATTTAGATTACAACAGGAAACCTGGCGAATGGACCCCCAACAGGCATGGTGGCAGAGAAAACTTAGAGGCTATAGATTTCTTACGTGAGCTAAATATAGCCCTGTTTGAAAAATACCCGCAGCTTTTGATGATAGCGGAGGAATCCACATCATGGCCTCTCGTGACACGTCCCGCCTATCTCGGTGGACTCGGTTTTAACTTTAAGTGGAACATGGGCTGGATGAACGATGTCCTAAAATACATATCTATGGACCCCATATTCAGGAAATATCATCACATTCTCATCACATTTTCCATGATGTATCACTACTCAGAGAACTTTATCTTACCCATTTCCCATGATGAAGTTGTTCATGGCAAAAAGTCTTTAGTTGACAGGATGTGGGGAGACTACTGGAACAAGTTTGCCGGTCTCAGGGTCTTTGCCGTATATATGTATACTCACCCAGGGAAAAAGACGCTCTTTATGGGTTGTGAATTTGCCCAGTTTTTTATGACTTATAATTTAATAAAAAATTTAACATAAGCATTTTCGTGTTAATTGTTAGCATAGTAAAAGCATTAAAGGGTGTTTCTACCCAGTTTTTATTCAAAAGTCATCCGGAGTTAAAAATCAGCTCTGGGACGGGCACCTTTGGAATTCTTCATATTACGTTGGAACAATAGGTCATATTTCTGAAGAAACGGTCAGAAAATATATTGAAAGTCAGAAAGCTGGTGATTAATCATGCTACATCTTTATGGATTTACAAAAACCAACAAGTATAGTATTCTAATGTCCAACGATATTGCACAGCAGCTCGAATACACCACCATACAATATCGTATTATCTCAGGGTGTTCCGGGAACATTTGAGTCTTTTGAAAGAAGGCCCATGGTTGAAAACTATACAGCCCACCTTTAATGGCAAATGAAATGCTTGACCTGTTAACTTTGAAAATTTGGGCAGATAAAAACATTAAGTTTTTAGATCCTTGCTGCCAGATAAAACCTTTTTAAGAAAAATCACTAAACGTCTTATTGAAGGGCTTAAAAATGAAATACCAGATTTGGAGGAACGGATAAATCATATTTCCATCGAACACGTATTTGATATCGGTATAATTGAACTTACGGTTTGATGAAGGGATTACTTTATGAACGTTTTGTAGATTTGCTTCGTAATTGCAACGAACTCTTTTATTTCATTCCGTTTATCGTCCTTATGCCATGCAATTCCGTAAGAAATCAAATCGCTTACATCCAAGGGAATGATGGATAGTTCGGAATCTTCTGGACATACAAAATTCGGCATCACTGCTATACCAATTCTCCCTTTGATCATTGTATAAGCTATGAGGGCCGTATCACTAAAATAAACGGTAGAGTCAGGACATTGTATCTGAATATTGTTTTGTACACGTGCCATTTCGGGTGGACATTTTAAAGGGTTTAATACAATAAGGGGCTGATGTCGCAATTCAGTTATTTTAATGATGGTTTTGCAAGATAATGGATGCTCTTTAGGTAAGACACATACAAATCTTCCAGTAAAAAGTTCTGCGTAACCAACCCCTGATAAATCTTCAATACTTTCTCTAACAGCAAAAATCAAATCCAATGCATTATTGTTAAATAGATTTCTTTTTTCTTCATAATCAGCCATTTTTAAGTAAAGATGTACATGAGGCAATTTTTTTTTGTAGGCACTTAATATATTTGGAAGATATTTTACTTCTACGTTTCCGTCATAACCAATCGATAAATTAGACTCAAATGCTTGAGAGTAGTTCTTTGCCTTTGTTACTGCGATATTTATTCTTGTAAGAATATCTTTTATATCATTATAAAATGAAACACCAGCTGGGGTAAGTTCTACTTTTTTCTTTGTTCTAATAAATAATTTTAATCCAAGCTCGTCTTCTAGTGTATTAATTTGATGAGTAACAGCAGGTTGAGTTATATATAAAAGTTGTGCAGTTCTAGAAAAACTCAGGGTTTCAGATAGATGAACGAAACATTCGAGCTGCTTAATATACATTTTGATTATCCCCCTGTATTTATAAAAGTTATTTATTAATTATAACATATTTCAATTGGAGTTCCAAACAGAAAAATGATAGAATTTGCATAAAGGATAACGTGAAAATTCTAACAAAGGGGCAGATATTAATTGCTAACTGATTGCATTATTCTTTCAATCCTTGATTCTGGTGTAAAAAGTGACTTTTCTGCCGGAGATGGCACGGCGCCTCCGCTTATTTTGCTGCTTCTTGCGTTTAGTCCTGCGCTTCGTGAAGATTCGCCGGTAATTCGGCCTGCTGCCTCAGATGCCCGCTGCCTCCGCCGGGTACCCATCGAATGGGGGTGTTGCCCTAAACTCAAGAGCGGCGATGGCTTCGCTAAATGGTCCTCTTGGCAATCTCCGGCAACGGACGTAGTTTCTACACCAGAATCATCCTTTAATTAAAAATAAATTTAAGGTAGTGCAAAAAGTTATATGAAGAACGTATATTGAGATGAATGATTTTCGTCCTCTGGTAAATTGTAATCTGCATCATTGAATTTTTGTCAAGGGTGAAATGAACGGGCTTTCAACCGGCCTTGGCAAAAATTCAGAAGCAGATTAAAGAAATTCTCAAGAGGATGAAAGTAAAAATCTGACAAAATCAAGGTAGATGGCAAGGTTAGGACACCTAAGCCTTGATAACAAAGCATTCGAACCATTTTAAGAGTAAAAACTTTTGACACTACCAATTTAAACTAGGAGGGGAAAATATGCGTTATGTTGTTACAGGAGTAGATGGGCAATTAGGTGGAAGAGTAGCAGAGAACATGCTACATGAGGTATCAGGAGAACAATTAATTTTTACATGTCCAGATTTAAAACGTTTACCAAAAGAAAAGGTACAGGCTTGGAAAAAACAAGGCGTTACAATCAGGGAAGCAAATTATGATAACAAGGAACAAATGACAGAAGCCTTCAGAGGCGGAGATCGTATTTTTTTGGTGTCCAGTATTATAAATGGACCAAAACGTGTTCAACAACATAAAAATGCAATTGATGCTGCTATTGCAGCTGGTGTAAAACATATTACGTACACTTCATTCCTAGGTGCTAATCGTGAAGAATATAATCAATATGTATTACCAGACCACACAGCAACAGAAAAATATTTACGTGAGAGTGGCGTAGATTATAACATTATGAGGAATAACCTTTATATGGAAAACTACTTAATTAATTCTGTTATACTAGCTAATATAAGCGACAACAAATGGATTACTCCAGCAGGTGATGGAAAAGCAACATTTGTGGCAAAAGATGATAGTGGTCGTGTTGCTACTGCATTGTTATTAGGTAAAGGAGAGCATAATAAGGATTATGATGTCACAGGTGGAGAATTGATCAGCGAGGGTGAAATCTGTGCTATGATTGCTGAAGCATCAGGTATTAATTATGAATATGTGCCAGTTAATCCTGATGAATTTTTTAAATATTTAGATTCAATACATGTTCCTCGTACTACAGATGGTGACTATTCTCAATCACCAGTTCCATTTTGTGGTAATGACATGGTAACTAACGAATTTAGCATTAGAGATGGTTTAATGGCAATTGAAACAGATACAATTGAAAAATTGACTGGCAGAAAACCATTGCGTGTTCGTGACTTGATAGATAAATACAGCTTTGTATGGAAAGAAAGAGTAAGTAGCTATTGGGATTTAGGTAAATACCTATAATATTAGCGATTTAAAGTAAATGAGAAAGTTGATTCTGGTGTAGAAACTAAGTCCGTTGCTAGAGGTGGCCAAGAGCACCGTTTAGCAAAGCTGTCGCCGCTTTTGAGTTTAGGACAACACCCATATTCGGTGGGTACCCGGCGGAGGCAGTGGGCATCTGAGGCAGCAGGCCGAATTACCGGCGAATCTTCACGAAGCGCAGGACTAAACGCAAGAGGCAGCAGAATAAGCGGAGGCGCCGTACCACCTCCGGCAGAAAAGTCACTTTTTACACAAGAATCAAAATCAAAAGTTTATCTGAAAAAATGTAATAAATTTAGAAAGGAACTTCTCAATGATTAACAAGAAATACTTCGAGCTTGTAATGAGTACATGGATTATGCTTGCCCTTGGAATGACTATGTCCATAGTAGTTCAGCTTTTGAACACTGGAAAGGTGGCTCTTATAACATTTTTTATAATGACATTAGAATCATTTGTCATTAACTTTATTACTGCCCTTATAATACCAGCTAACAAATTTGGTAATATGTTTGCAAAAAAGTGTGGTGCTAAGGAAAATACTTTGGGGTTTGCAGCATTAAGCAATTTGATAATTAATGGAATTTATGTTACTGTTATCAGTTTTACCATGACACTGATTAATGTGGGTTTTGTGCCTGGGCTATTTGTTGCATGGTGTCATGTATATCCAATTGTATTTGTTATTGGATATATTGTTTCTCTAGCCATTACTCCTTTGGCTTTTAAGCTTACAATAAAAATAGTAGCCAAATAATAGTCTCAAGGAGCGTATGGATGCATCTGCATCCTTTAGTTCAAACAGAGCATCAAGGGAGTAAAACCAGTTTACGTCAAGCTGGTCTCCCCCTCTATTAACCGCCTCAGAGGGCATGGCACGTCATGGATGTGGCACAAGGAGCAGGCCTCTCCTTTAAATGGTTTAGGGACAATTTCTGTGCATTGGAAATAGAGATTGCATCTTCAATGGAAGTAAGCCCCTATTACCTTATCGACAAGTAAGTCCAGAACTCAAGTATAGGAACAAACAGGCTGATATATCTCCCCTACCTTATAGGCGAAAGGACACCCCATATAGACCCAGACGCTCGTGGGGTGTTCTTTGGCCTTTCTGCGATACACGAAAAGAGGGATCTAATACGAGCGATAATGGAAGGCGTGGCCTTTTCGCTCCTTGACGCTTTGAATTTAATCAAGACTACAAGCGTAGGCATCGATGAAATGTTCCTCTGTGGAGGTGGAGGAACAAGCCCCTTATGGAGGAAAATCATATGCGATATATTCGACTGCCCTGTAAAGACCATTATATCAAAGGAGGGATCGGCCATAGGCGTCGCCCTCCTTTCAGCAGTGGTCTCCGGCATATATAAGAGTGTACAGGAAGCAGCCGCCATAGCTATAAAGACCGATACCGTCTGCTATCCCAAAATAAAAAACACTAAAGAACACATGATGAAGTATTACAAGATTTACCGGAACCTATATCCTACACTCAAGGAAGTATTTAAGAAACTGTCGAAGATAAGTGGAGCGACCCACACTTTTTGACACATTCTGAACAAATTGAACCTCGAAAATTTGATTCACATTATTTAACAATAAATCTGAACATTGAAAATATGATATGCAACATAGACTTTAGGGAGGCCATGGAGTACCATACCGACTCTGGCAATGATATAACTGTAATCTATAAGAGGGTTGATGATGCAGATGGACACTATTTATTAGCTGAGACACTCGGCATTGACAGGCATGGCAGGGTTGTAAGTGTCGGCAGAAATATAGGGGACAGTAAAGATGCCAGCATCTGCATGGAAATGTATATAATGAAGAGGGACTTGCTTATAGATATCATCAGGGGATGTATAACCACCGGAAAGTTCAGGAAGGTAAAGAATGCCATATATAATTCACTGGAAGAGTATCGGGTGGGTGCTTTTGAATATAAGGGCTACTTGAGGTGTATAAACTCCTTAGAGTCATATTATAAGACAAGCATGGAACTGTTAGATCACAACATATACAGGCTGCTCTTTTTAAGCAACAGGCCAATATTTACCAAGACAGGAGATGAGGCGCCTGCCAGATACTTAAAAGGGAGCAGTGTGAAGAACTCTATAATAGGTAATGGAAGCCTTATAGAGGGCTCTGTGGAAAACAGCATTATATTCAGAAAGGTACACGTAGGAAAGGGTGCGGCTATAAAAAACAGCATAATACTCCAGGGTAGCATTATAGGAGAGGGCTCCAAGTTGACCAACATAATAACCGACAAGTACACTGAGATAGCACCTGATAAAGAACTGAAAGGTGATGAAGAGATACCTCTTGTGGTTGAAAAAAGGAGAAGTTTTTAGCAAAAAAGGCCAGGCCGTTTTTTACCTGGTCTTCTCTTATGAAGTGGATTGAGCTATTTTAGGGCAGCAGGCAAAGGCCTATTTTCTTAATTTAAAGACGCACCTGGTTGGGTGTATGGTACGGGCATGGTACAAAAAGGACGGATGCTGTGGATTTAATTAATCCAGGAGGAATAGACCCAGTCCTAAAAATGTAAATGCCACGTAGCTTATTATACCCACGATGACCGGTATAAAGAGGTTTCGTGAGAAGTAAGCTGATATCACCGTAGGTATTGATGCTATAAGGTAGGGGTTTGTAATAGATATGTTAAGCCTGCCGTTTGGCATCATTATGCTTGGGAACAGCAGGGCAGACAGCACCGCTACAGGTATATAATCTAAAAACTTCAGACACCAGCCGGGGAGGTTGACTCTGTAAAGGCCCATGGCAGGTAACATCCTGGGTATATAGGTTACAAGGGTCATTCCCACAAGCACAGATATAAACCTCATATCCATTTTTCTAACATCACCCCCATAAAAGCACCGGACAGTGCGGCAATGATGACATTGAAGTTTCCTGGTATCAGATATATAAGTGCAATGGACAGTGCTCCCGAAAATGCTGCTACGATGAACTTCTTTATACCGACAAGCTGCATAAAAAGCAGTGCTATATACATGGCCGGAAGGGCATAATCAAGTCCCCAGTTAAGCCCCGAGGTCATTAGAAGTCTTTCTGAAAGGGCGCCTGCCAGCGAGGATATTACCCAGGCGGTATAGGATGTCAGGAACAGCTGATAAAAGTATGCTGAGTCTGGTTTTCTGCCATTCTGAAAGTCCGTGACGGACACGGCGTAGGTCTCGTCTGTTATAAAAAAGGAGAGCAGCGGGATGTGATGATGCTCGATTTTTTTCATGTAGCTGGAAAGAGACGTACTGTAGAGAAGATGCCTCAGGTTTACTATGAATATGGTGGAGACTATGGTGACTATGTCTACGCCAGTGGACAGCAGGTTTATCGCAATGAACTGGGCACTCCCTGCATAAACAAAGAGAGACAAAGAGACAACCTCCATGACAGTGAGGCCGTTGGCTGCCCCAAGCACGCCATATGCGAACCCTATGGGTATGTATCCTATAACTACTGGTATGGCCGACCTCATACCTCCATAGTCTCTTTTAAGTTCCATCTGTTTTAACATTTGATACCCCCCTGTAGTCGTTTTTACCTATTATATCACATCTTAATGGATTTACCTTATTTTTGTTGACGACATCCGTTTTGAATGGATGTATAATAAATCTTAGGAAAAAGATGTGGTCACTATGAAATTATCAGTGAAGGCGCATGAGGTGGTTCATATGAACGTCATATTTATAGAGATGGTGAACAGGTTAGGAACAATAGTAACCGTCGCCTTTATACTTTCCAGGCTGGATTTGTTTAAAAGGATTATACTTGGCCGTGATATAAACAGGGTCTCAAAGATTTTAATGACGGTAATTTTTGGGGCATTTGGAATACTTGGGACATATACCGGTGTACCGATAAATGGTGCTCTGGCCAACTCCAGGGCTGTGGGTGTTATTATTGCCGGGCTCTTAGGGGGACCATGGGTGGGCCTTGGTGCCGGTGTCATTTCCGGATTGCATCGGTGGGCCATAGATATTGGAGGTTTTACAGCCTTTGCCTGTGCAGTGTCTACAATTGCAGAAGGTTTTGTCTCAGGTATGTTGTCTAAGGGATATGCAAACGCTAAAAATAGTTTTGTATCTGCTTTTTTGATTGGGGCTTTGTGCGAGACGATGCAGATGGGGATAATACTCCTGCTGGCCAGGCCTTTTTCTGAGGCTCTTGGGCTGGTACGCATCATATGGATCCCCATGAGCATGATTAACGCTGCCGGAATAGCCATATTTATGATGATACTGGACATTATATATAAGGAACAGGAAAGACTGAAGGCTGGCCAGGCCCAGCTTGCTATGGATATAGCCGAAAAGACGCTCCCCTACTTCAGAGGCGAGTTTGATTCAGATAGCGCCTATAATGTGGCAAAAATCATCTATGAGATGACTGACCTTGATGCGGTGGCTTTTACAGACAGGGATAAGATTCTGGCTCATGTTGGCTGTGGGAGTGACCATCACGTAGCCGGGGACCCCGTACGCACCAGCCTTACCAGAGAGGTGCTAAGGACAGGAGAAATAAAGGTGGCTGTGCATAAAGAAGGAATAGAGTGCTCCCATGGGGGCTGTCCGTTAAGGTCAGCGGTCGTGTCACCTTTATATAAAAAGGACCAGATGATAGGGGTTCTCAAACTGTACAGGAAAAGGGAAAATGCCATTACAGAGACTGATATCAACCTGGCGAAAGGCCTGGCCGGCCTCATATCCACCCAACTGGAGCTTACAGAACTGGAGCTGCAGAATAAACTCCTGGAGGAAGCGAGGTTCAAGGCACTTCAGGCCCAGATAAACCCTCATTTTCTTTTCAACTCCATAAACACAATTATATCCGTATCGCGCATGGACCCTGAAAAGTCCAGGAAACTCCTTTTGGACCTGGCCACATTTTTCAGACGCAATCTGGAGATTGATAAGGCAAAAATACCACTGTCTAAGGAACTGGAACATGTGAGAGCCTTTGTAGCCATAGAAGAGGCGAGGTTTGGAGACAGGATAAAAGTGGAAATAAATGCTGACGATGTAGATGGCATCTTTTTGCCGCCATTGACCCTTCAGCCGCTGGTGGAGAATGCCATCAAGCATGGCCTCCTGCCAAAGGATGATGGAGGCAGGGTAAGGATAGACGTGATAAGAAGGGGCATGTATGCCGAGATAAAGGTTGAGGACAACGGCATGGGAATGGATGAAACCTTTGATACGAGGACACCGAATCCTGAACATGTTGGTCTCTATAATGTAGACTCGAGGCTTAGGAGTATGTTTGGAGATGGGTGCGGCATTCATATAGCAAGCACAAAAGGAAAGGGCACCACCATAAGTTTTGAGGTACCTTGTCAGGAGGTGGTTCAGTTTGAAAGCATTGCTGGTTGATGATGAAAAGCCTGCCAGGGATGAGCTCAAATATCTTTTGGAGGAGAGGCACGTGCATGTAGTAGGGGAGGCAGCCAACTATAATGAAGCTGTCAAAAAGATTTGTGAGCTAAGGCCCGATGTGGTATTCCTTGATATAGAGCTAGGAGGCAAGAGCGGGATGGATATAGCGAATAGGATCCGGCAAAACGCAAACCAGCCGTATATTGTATTTGTTACTGCCTATGACGAGTATGCTGTCAAAGCATTTGAGGTAGAAGCCACAGACTATATTTTAAAACCATTTTCTGAAGAAAGGTTAGACACGGCATTGAGCCGGATACGTGAAAGACTCCAGGTACACGATGTCGGCAAGATTTCTGTGCAGCAGAATAAACGGTTTCATCTCATAGACATAGATGATATATACTATATATATGCAGAAGGCCGTGATGTAATCATCAAAACAGGCGGAGGAGAGTACAGGACGTCAGCCACCCTTAAGGAGTTTGAGCAGAGGTTTGGCAGGCAGCTTTTAAGGACGCATAAGGCATATCTTGTGAATGTGGACAGGATAAAGGAGATTATACCCTGGTTTAACGGCACCTATATGCTTCATCTGAAAGATATTCCCGATGAAATACCGGTCAGCCGCAGCTATGTGAAAGACATGAAGGAGCGCTTTTATATGTAGCTTATACCGAGTTTATGCATCTTATACAGCTCATGTTGCATTTTATGCAGAAAACCTTCCCT
The DNA here is from genome assembly GCF_008274215.1 of Calorimonas adulescens. Taxonomy (NCBI): domain Bacteria; kingdom Bacillati; phylum Bacillota; class Clostridia; order Thermoanaerobacterales; family Thermoanaerobacteraceae; genus Calorimonas; species Calorimonas adulescens. The sequence goes on from NZ_VTPS01000019.1 coordinate 22,226, forward strand.
TTAATATGCCGTTGTATGTAGAATCAGAGATGAACTACAGAGGGGAGGGTTAAGCTTATGATAACGTTTTTTGTATCAATAGTAATACTTATCTTAGGATACTTCACATACGGCGCATTTGTGGAAAGGGTTTTCGGAGCTGACGAGGATAGAAAGACACCAGCATACTTGAGACAGGATGGCATCGATTACGTTCCTATGGACTGGAAGAACAACAGCCTGATCCAGTTATTGAACATTGCAGGGCTTGGTCCAATTTACGGGGCAATACAGGGGGCTCTCTGGGGACCGTGGGCTTTCATATGGATTGTACTCGGTGGAATATTTGCTGGTGCGGTCCATGATTACCTTTCCGGGATGCTTTCTATAAGGAATGATGGGGCTAACGTCCCTGCTATGGTTGGGAAGTATTTGGGGAAAGGTATGCAGTCTTTTGTAAACATATTTTCCATTTTACTTTTAATACTAGTTGGGGCCACATTTACCACGGGGCCAGCAGGTCTGCTGGCATCCATGACACCATTGTCGCTGAAGGTATGGGTCATGATAATAATAGCCTATTATTTTATAGCAACAGTATTGCCCATTGATAAGATTATAGGCAGGATTTATCCTTTTTTTGGTGCCCTTTTGATAATAATGGCGCTGGGTGTTGGTGTAATGATGGTATATAACGGTGCTCCCATCCCTGAGCTCACTCTTGCCAATCTCCATCCCAAAGGAGCACCTGTATGGCCGCTGCTCTTTGTAACTATTGCCTGTGGCGCCATATCAGGCTTTCATGCAACCCAATCGCCCCTTGTGGCACGCTGCACGAAAAATGAGAAAGAGGGAAGGTTTATATTTTACGGAATGATGATTGCCGAGTCCATAATAGCCCTTATCTGGGCTGCAGCCGCTATGTCTTTCTATGACGGTACGGCAGGACTGGGTGCTGCATTGGCAAACCCTGCAGGGCCATCGGGTGTGGTTAAAGAAGTGTCAATGAAGCTCTTAGGACCTATTGGAGGGACACTGGCTGTGCTTGGTGTCGTTGTCCTTCCTATCACATCGGGAGATACAGCATTTAGAGGGGCCAGGCTTACCATAGCAGAGATCCTGAATATGGACCAGATAAAGCCGCTTAAAAGGTACCTCATAGCAGTACCGCTATTTATAATCGGTTTTGTACTCACCCAGATAGATTTCTCTATAATATGGAGATATTTCGCATGGTCAAACCAGACCCTTGCCATGATAATGCTCTGGACAGGGGCCGCCTATCTGGCAAGAGAAAGGAAATTCCACTGGATCGCCACAATACCTGCCACATTTATGACAGCGGTCAGCATCACATATATTCTTATGGCACCAGAGGGTTTCAAGCTTTCAACAACGATTGCCTATCCTGTTGGCCTGGCCGCAGCCCTTATAGCCTTCATAGCTTTTATGATCAGTGCATACAGATGGGCCGGGCAGCCGGTATATGAAGAATAGACAAAAAGGGCCGTTCACCAACGGCCCTTTTTGTGCAAAAAATGTAAATTCTTGAAAACATTGAAATCAATATTACATTAAACTATAATATAGGTGAGTCTACATAGAGGAGGGGTATAATGGACAACGCAAAAGAGCTTATCAGCAAAAAGATTGACGAGCTGAGGGATAGGCTTGTAGAAGCTACACAGGAGATAGTAAGGGTAAAAAGTGTGCTGGGTCCTGCAGAGCCTGGAAAACCGTTTGGGGAAGGGCCTGCTAAAGCTATAGAGACTGCTCTTAAAATTTCAGAGGAGTTGGGATTCAAGACAAAGAATGTGGACAACTATGTTGGCTATGCTGAGTATGGCGAGGGCAAAGAGATGGTAGGGGTACTGGGCCATTTAGACGTGGTGCCGGAGGGAGATGGATGGACATATCCACCATATGGTGCTGAGATACATGATGACAGGATATACGGCAGGGGCACCATTGATGACAAGGGTCCGACCATGGCAGCGTTGTTTGGCCTGAAGGCCATAAAGGAACTTGGGTTACCGATCTCAAAAAGGGTAAGGATACTTTTTGGTTCCAATGAGGAGTCTGGCTCCAATGAGATAGAGTATTATCTTGAACATGATGAGGCTCCAACCATTGGGTTTACTCCTGATGCCAACTTCACGGTCATATATGCTGAAAAGGGCATCACCCTCTTTGATGTGGTTATGAGGTTTGACAAAAAGCCAACATCCGGAATAAAAATAGTAAAAATAACCGGTGGAGAGGTTAAAAATATGGTTCCGAGGTTGGCCAGGGCTGTTTTGCATGTTGATGATGAAAGCCTCAAGAAAAGTGTCATTGAGGCTGTAGAGGACTATAGAAAAGAGAAAAATGTTGACCTGAGCTGTGAAGATAATGGCGACGGACTTACCATTGTGTCGACAGGGGTGGCTGCTCACGGTGCTACACCTGAACAGGGTAAAAATGCCATAATGCAGCTTTTCATGTTTTTAGATACCCTGGACCTTGGAGATACCGATGTAAAGAAGTTTATCCATTTCTTTGCGGAGAATGTAGGTATGGAGACCAATGGTAAAAAGTTTGGAGTATACCTTAAAGATGAGACTGGCGAGCTTACCTTCAACATAGGTACGGTGAGTGTTGATGAAAACGAGGGAAGGCTTGGCCTGAATATCCGCTATCCAGTGACATATACCTATGATGACTTTATAAAGCCATTCAATAAGAAACTTGAGGGAACAGGCATAGTGATTGAAAACATGGTTGCACAAAACCCCCTGTACTTTCCAAAAGACCATCCACTGATTCAGACCCTGTCAAAGGTATATCATGAGGTCACAGGAAATGAGCCGGTCTTATTGGCCATTGGAGGCGGCACGTATGCCAAGGAGATGAAGAATATGGTGGCCTTTGGCCCGAACTTCCCAGGTCAACCGGAACTTGACCATCAGACCGATGAGTATATTGCCATAGACCATCTTGTACAGCTTGCAAAGATATACGGAAGTGCAATATATGAGCTTGCCAAATAATAAAACCCGGATATAAAGGTGAGTTGGCTTTATCTGTCCGGCTAAGGTACGGGATATGGTGTATTCCGTACCTTTTATATTTTGTCCTCAGTATAACTAACCACTTAGTCAAATCTGCCGGGCCCAAAGCCTATTAACCCTATGATTATAAATAAAATCCACCATAAAAGGAAAAGTCCTAAAAATATGCCGCCTGCTACAAAGAGCTTTCTATACTGCTTGCCTTTATGCTTTAAGGCAATACCCCAGATAAACAGGAAAGCTGCGGCGGCAATAGAAAACACTGGCAGCCACGAGAAAATATTAAACAACATTATTTCTGTTTTAGTAAGCATAATCTTGCCTCCCTCAAGAGTGATTTCTGCTGTTTTGATTTATAATAAATAGTTTCTTTACAATAATATGATAGCTATTTGTTCCATTAGCATTTGCCTTCGACCAATTTAATGGGCTGTTAATTATTATAGCACAAATTATTGCAAATTTTTTACATAAACATTAAATTTAGTTAACAAATGAATCATATACGTATATTGATGGTATAATTGAAGCAGGTAGATTGAAAAAAGAAAAGGGGGGCTTTGTGAAATGAAAAAACTATTGTCTTTTATCCTTTCATTAGCAATGCTGCTCAGCATTGCGGTCATGCCGGCCTTTGCTGAGGAAGTGCCTGCGTATTCGTCAGACCAGGCAAAGAAACTGATTTCCAAGATTTCAGGCGTTGATGCCAGCAAGATCAGCGCCAACCTAGGCCAGAGATACGATGCGCCTGGCCAGGCCTGGAACCTATATTTCTATGACAACCTTGTAAATGTAAGTGCTACAGTGGATGCCACCACAGGCGAACTTGTAAACTACGGATATTATCTAAACTACTACCCAGGAGATAAAAATGACAATGTGCCTAACTATACAAGGGATGAACTCATAGATACTGCCCTTGACTTTATAAAAGAATATGCACCTGATAAATACGACAAGATAGACAAAAAAACCGATTATCAGTATGGCAGTTTCAACTATAAGAGCGGGCAAACAGTTTACTTTTACCACTTCAAGAGGAATTTAGACCAGTTTAAGGATCTAAATCAGGGTATAGACATAAGCGTTGACGCCACAACCGGTAAGGTGTGTAGCTTTAACCTCAACTGGACGGACATTGACAAGATTGACATGACTGGTGTCCTGAGTGAGGAGGAGGCATCAAAGAGGCTGGATGAGGTGATGGGCACCTACCTTGTACAGGCTCAGATATGGAGAGATGGAAAGGGATCGGAGAACAGGCTCCTCTATGAGCCAGCAAACAATGCAGGCATTTATCCTCTTCCCATGGGTATAGACGCAAAGACAGGTGCACCTGTAAGCTATAACGGGGATAGTTTTGAGGCTGGTAAGAGGGAAGAATACAGCGTAAACAATGCCGTGGTACTGGAGTCTCTGGGCAAAATGGACGAGAAGAAGGCTAAAGATTTCGCAGAGCAATATCTCAAGGATATTGGCAGGGACCCATCTAAAGCGCAGTTAGGTGTCAGCATAAATGACGGTTATCTCTATAATGGGGAAAATTTAAAGGTATATAATATATATGGCAATTACGGGGATGAAAAAGGCAGCTTCAATTTCAGTGCTGTCATCGACTCTGAGACTGGCAGGATATTAAACCTCAGCTATGGGGAGTGGCCCAACATGCCAGGAAGCCCTCAGGCGGATGGCAAAGGAGTTGGAATGGATAAAGCTGTAGAAATTGCCAAGGATTATATATCCAGGTTTAAACTCCCGTTTAAGAATGCCCTTGTTGTGTCGGGTAAAGACTACAACTATACGGTAAACTTCATTATGTACGAGGATGGGGTCCTTTACCCGATGAATAGTGTAAATGTAAACATTAATAATGAGGGCAATATAGTAGGGTTTAACATGAACTTTAGTGCTGTCGATAAACCAGATACCTCAGGGGTTATAACGCTTGAAAAGGCAAAGGAGGTACTTTCCAAATATCAAAAACTTCAGCTCTCTTTTGTGATACCAAGGGATAACTACACAGGCAACCCCAAGGGAGACCCAATCCCTGTGTATCAGTTATCATATATCAATGGGTATGGCATAGACGCTAAGACAGGGGAGTTTGTAGGATATGATAATTCTGCAAAGCCTGTACCTGAGGATGAAAAATTTGACCCGTATGGAACGGTAAGGGGAGATAAGAATGAGAGGGTTCTAAAGATATTCATTGATACAGGCATCATGCCGCAACCCATACCCGCACCGACTGAAAAGGCAACAGCAGGCCAGGCTGCACAGGTTCTTTTCAAGGCGTTTACTCCGGGCTACTATGCAAAGCCGATGATGGAGGGTGCAGCAGACGCCAGTCCCGAGGGTAACGCCCTGGAGGCCCTGAAGGACTATGGTGTAATAAAGGAGGATGTAAAACCATCGGATACAGTAACAAGAGCCCAGCTTGCACTGTGGCTTGCCAGGGCAACAGGTTATGATAAGCTGACAAACTCGGATGTGGCTTTTTCAACCACTGTGAAGGATATAGATGGCCTGGGCAAAGAGATAAAGAACAGCATAGCTATTGTAACGTCATTGAAGGTTATGGACGCAGAGAATGGGAAGTTTAAGCCAGATGACCCGGTGACCTTTTCAGATTTCTGTGCTGCAGTTTATAACGCCATGAAGAATATGTAAATAAAATACTGTCTTTTTATAGATTCTAAACCGCTGCCTTTACCTGCAGCGGTTTTTTATTTAATGTTTAATACCATCCCGTATGGTGAAAAATATTACGGGGTGGTGCCTTCATGGACTTTATATATGACATGGTCATCAGGTATGGCTACTATGGACTTTTTTTATGGACACTGGTAGATGGTACGGGTATACCAAACCCTGTACAGCTTGCCTTTATTGCTTCGGGATATCTCATCATGCACGGTGTCATGAGCCCTTATATTACCATAACAGTTGCAACACTGGGAAATCTCACAGGTAATATTATAGCGTACTATGCGGGATTTTATGAAGGCAGGTCTGCCATTGAGAGATATGGCAGGTATCTTCACATAGATGACGAGGATATAAGGAAGGTGGACCAGTGGTTTAGCAGATATGGAGGACTTACCAATATGGTGAGCCGCTGGATAGGTATAACAAGGACCCCCGCCATATGGGCCGCAGGGATCACCAGGATGAGCGTACGTACATTTGCCGTTTATTCCTTTGTGGGTGACCTGATTTGGGCAGTATTTTTGACCTACTTTTCATATGTGTTTTCTATGAACATTAATGTGTTTTTGACACTTCCGCTTGGCATAAAGATTACTGTCTCAGGTCTGGTAGCCTGTATAGTCATACTGTCGTGGGTTGTGTTTTTGAGGTATTATAAAAAGAAATGAGCAGGCTGCATCTGCCGCTTATCGAGAATATCATAGACTCGATTTAAGGTTGCGCTTGATGCTGCATATCATTCTCCAGCGGGTTTTTACACTGAAATCAATGATATTTTGCATTTGGCTCATCCTGTGTTATACTAAAAATAGAAACCCCATAGGGGAGGGGGTATTTATGAGAGAGGTTTCAGTTATAGCTTCATTTACAGCAGGGCTATTTTCTTTTTTTTCACCATGCATTGTACCGCTCCTGCCGGGCTACGTGTCCTATGTGGCATGTGGAGAGAAAAAGAGGAGGCTCTGGGGGCTTGTAAGTTTTGTACTGGGCTTCTCCATGGTCTTTGTACTGTTCGGGGCCTCGGCCACGCTGATAGGCGGATTTTTAAGGGGCAATATGTTCCTTTTCAGGAAGATAGGCGGGGCTGTGGTTATACTCTTTGGCATATACCAGACCGGCCTTGTACAGTCGTATTTCTTATCTCGTGAATATAAGGCCTTTAAACCGGGAGAGAACACAGGTCTTGTATCATCATTCCTTTTAGGTATATCCTTTGCGGCTGGCTGGACACCCTGTATGAGTCCGATACTGGGCTCAATACTGGTATATGCAGGGATGAGTGATACTGCGTGGACGGGCATGTGGCTCTTGGGCATATATTCCCTCGGCCTGGCCATGCCGTTTATTTCCCTTGGCCTGGCCGTAGACAGGTTTTTTGAATTCTCCAAGAGTATTAACAGATATCTCCCTTACATAAAGATTACCGGTGGGGTCATCTTAATCATATTTGGCACCCTCATATATACCGGTCTTATCACAAGGGTGAGCAGCTATTTTCTATAATGGAGGTGTCTTATGAAAAAGAATATTTTACTGGTTTTTCTTATAGTATTTGCCATGATGTTAGCTTCAGCATGTGGCTTTGCAAACAGTAAAGACAACACTGCTCCGCCGAAGGGGGAACAGGCAGCAGAGGCAGGACAGGACAACAGCGAGACACCTGAGGTAACGCCGGAGGGGAGTGGCTCAGTTGCCCATGAGGTGGGGGTTAATGTAGGGAATATTGCTCCGGATTTTACACTCAAGGATTTGAAAGGCAACGAGGTAACATTAAGCAAGCTTAAGGGCAAAAAGGTATTTTTAAACTTCTGGACCACAGAGTGCCCATACTGCCGTATGGAGATGCCTGAGATAAACAGGTTTTACAGGGAGTATGGAGATAAGATATCAATATATGGAATCAATTTAGGAGAGAACACCGAAAGAGTAGAACGGTTTATCTCAGATAATAAACTGGGTTTTCCCATACTCATGGATGATACCTTGGATGTGGGATATGCTTATAATATTTACTTTATACCTGAGAGTGTATTTATAGATGAAGATGGCGTAGTTAAGGCCGTTATAAACTCAGCAATGAACTATGATCAAATGGTGTCGATCTTTGAGGGCATGGATAAGCCGGAGTAATCCGGCTTCTTTGTATATTTGACACTGGCAATATCTGTATGGTATAATGTTCTTTGTAGATGCAAATAATTTGCAACTGGAGGTGAATATATGAGCCGTGCTTTTATCATATTGCTTGCTGTACTGTTTGCTGCGTCCATACTTATGACAGGATGTACGGCTGTCAGACCAGAGGCAGAAAATGGGAAACTCAATGTCTATATTACCACATATCCACTTTATGACTTTACAATGAAGATAGCGGGGGACAGGATAAATGCCACACAGATTATCCCTACCGGTGTTGATGCCCACGAGTTTGAGCCGTCTCCTAAGCTTATGGCAGATCTGGAACGAAGCGATGTCTTCATATTCAACGGCGGCGGACTGGAAGCCTGGGCAGAGAGGGTAGAGGACTCATTGAATAGGAAAGGTGTAATTGTGGTAAACACAGGGAAAGGTATTGCAAAAGACAACGACCCCCACATATGGCTCAGCCCAATAAGGGCCAAACAACAGGCTGAGAGGATTTATGATGCCCTGATAAAGGCTGACCCCGGTAATGCTGACTATTATACTAAAAACTTTAAGTTGCTGGAGGCAAAGTTTGACGATCTTGATAAAAAATACAGGGATACACTCTCTAAAGCAACATCCCGCAATATTATAACCACCCATGCAGCCTTTGCATACCTCTGTGAGGACTATGGCCTTAATCAGGTGCCAATAACTGGTGTTTCTCCTGGCTCGGAACCGTCACCCAGGAGGATGGCGGAGATAATTAAATTCATTAAAGAGAACAATATAAAATATGTATTCTTTGAGCCCCTGACCAGTCCAAAACTGGCAGATTCCATAGCCAGAGAGACGGGCATAGAAAAGCTGGTCTTAGACCCTGTAGAAGGGCTTACGGAGGAACAGAAGGCCAGAAATGACGATTATTTCTCCATTATGGAAAGAAACCTTATGAGTTTAAAGAAAGCGTTGGTGGAGTAATATGGAAAAGCTCTTGGAGTTAAATGATATAACCTTTGGCTATACCAGCGTTCCTGTCTTGGAAGATGTAAATTTTGAAGTGTACAGAGGAGACTACATGGCTATAATAGGGCCAAACGGTGCTGCAAAGTCTACACTGATGAAGTTGGCTTTAGGAGAGCTAACGCCGTGGAAGGGTACAGTAAAGCTTTTTGGTGTGGACATAAAAAGATTTAATGAATGGGGCAGGGTGGGTTACCTGTCGCAGTATGCTACCCATATAAATACAGCTTTTCCTGCCACAGTGGAGGAGATAGTGATGACGGGCATGAGGGAGTGGCTAAGGCCCATAGGGGGCGGTAACCTCCGCCACAGGGCTGAAAATGTGCTGGATATGGTGGGCATGGGAACTCTAAAACACAAGCTCATTGGGGAGCTTTCTGGTGGACAGAGGCAGAGGGTTTTTCTGGCAAGGCTTCTTGCAGGTTCACCTGAGATAATCTTCATGGACGAACCTACCACAGGCGTGGATGCTATAGCTGAGGCAGAGTTTTACGAGCTTTTAGACGACATGCAGAAGGTATATAACCTGACTATTGTAATAGTGAGCCACGATATAAATGCTGTTCTAAAGAGGGCTACCAAGGTAACCTGTGTAGGTGGCGGAAAGGTGCATGTCCATAATACACCCGATCTTACGCAGGACCATCTGGCGGAAGTGTTTGGATACAGGATCTATGAAGAGGAGTGAGGCAGAGTGGATATATTGAGTTATGCCTTTATGCAGAGGGCTTTTGCAGCCGGTATTATGATTGCCATAATATGTCCTGTAATAGGCACCTTTATAGTTTTAAGAAGGATGTCCATGATAGGTGATGCCCTGTCGCATGTGTCGCTCTCCGGTGTAGCGGCAGGTATGCTGTTTGGATTTTATCCATTTACTGGGGCGCTTATCATGTCAGCCCTGGCCGCACTGTTTATAGAATTTTTGAGGAACTATTTTAAAAAGTATGCTGAGGTATCCCTGGCGGTGGTTATGTCTGGAGGGATAGGCCTGGCTACAATTTTGATAAGTCTTGGGAGGTCCTTCAATGTGGACCTTTTCAGCTACCTCTTTGGATCTATTGTAGCTGTTACACCGGCTGACCTCTGGCTTATACTGGTCATTGGGATATTTATATGCCTCTCTATGGTTTATATATACAGAAGGCTGTTTTATATGACCTTTGATGAGGATGCAGCAAAGTTTTCTGGGATTGATACCAGGGCAATCAACATATTCTTTACGATGCTTACTGCACTTACAGTGGCGCTCTCCATCAGGGTGGTGGGTACACTTTTAGTATCTTCACTCATGGTGATACCGGCGGCCGTGAGCATACAGGTATCTAAGAGCTTTAAGGCCACCATGGCCATCTCGATTGTTGTGGCTTTGGTATCTGTAATAGTAGGGCTTATAGCCTCCTTTGTCTGGGATTTAGCCCCTGGAGGTACCATAGTTATAACATCTGTGCTAATCCTAGTAGTTGTACTGCTTTGGAAGAGGGGCAAGGAATAATGGATATTGAGAAGAGTTTCAGAGAAAAAGGCGTAAGGCTGACACATCAGAGGAGGGTACTCATAGATACATTGAGAGATGCACATAGGGCCATGACAGCCCAGGAGCTTTACAGGGAGGCCAGGATGGCCTGGCCTCACATCAACTTTTCCACAATATACAGGAATATTGAGACGCTAAAGTCCGTAGGGCTTATATGCGAGATGACGGATGGGATAGGTAACACCCTCTTTGCATACAGGGATGAGGAGGAGCACCACCACCACTTAGTATGCAAAGGCTGTGGCAAGACCATATCCTTTGACTCCTGCCCCCTGATTGAACTAAAGCAGGTGCTTGATGAAACAGGTTTTATGCCTACAGGTCACCGGTTTGAGGTATATGGGTACTGTAAGGAGTGCCGGAAAGACAGGGTATAGTGAATTATTTTTGATTCCTCACTTTAAGGTGCCTCCACCCTTTACATGCCGACTTTGCCTGCTTTGGACAGTTCACCTCACTCAACCTCTGAGGGCGGTATCTCCGACTTCTTGTCGCTTATGAGTGCCTTTTCCCAGTCAGGCATTGCAGGGGCCTGGCCGTTTTTTAAGAGCTCCTGCCACTTTTCGTCGGTTAGGCGGTCATTTATTGGCCATGTAAACTCGTAGTATGCGAATGTTGACCCTCTGGTGAGGTATATCTTGCCCATTATGGGCACAGCAACATATATCTCATTGGCCAGGCCGACCCCTTCCTCCAGACATTCATTATAGGAGGTATGGACATCAGCCACACATGCCATGTTTCTGTCTGTCTCTGAGGTTATCTCAAACCAGCGTACAGGCAGGTCCCCTTCGCCCTCTATGGTCGAGGAGGCTAAAGCCTCCAAGATGGCACCGTAGTTATATATGAAGTACCACTCGTCCTGGGTAAGCTCTTTACCTTCCAGCTCTTTTATGGATATATCCCGCAGGCTCTTCAGTGTGTCGCCCATCTGATTGAGGCCTTCTGATAGCCTTTGAATCCTATTGTTTTCTCCGCTATTTCCGATATATTCAACATATGCCTTCAGGGTGTCGTTAACCCAGAGCAGCCTGTTGTAGAATTCAGGCACGGGTTCCACATACCCTGTAGGAGTATATCCGCTGTAGCCATCGCCTCTCTCTGCACCAGACGGTTTACCATAGAGGATGGTGTCATGCCTTAGCTCGGCCCAGCTTGATAAGCCCGTTATAAGCTGCTTGCTGTTCCAGCTTTCCTTCTTCATGAATGAAGGGCTGGAGTCACTTTTTTCAAACAGTGCCTTTAATGACCACAGCCAGCCAGAGTATATGTTATCACGCCATTCCTCATCGCTGAGTGAATTAAATTCGGCGTTGATTTTATCGTAGTTTTCCGCATATTTACCCCATTTTTCATCCTCATTACAGTGATTAAAGAGGAGGTCGCGTGCTTTATTTGAACCCAGTATGCCCATCACATCCAGACCCTTGGGGAACGGCCTGTATTTAAAATGCGTGAGTTCCTGTAAAATCCGTGAGTCTGGTATATACCTCTGACCCATAAATCTAAACTGGATTCCGCCCGGGATATTCAAAAGGTCCTGCTGAATCATTGGAGGCGGCAATTTCTTTGCTTCTGCTGTTATGCTGTCCAGTATCGATGTGTCGCTGAGCCTCTCAACCCTCATATCATCCCCCATGGCTGCCTTTAAAAGCTTTTCGTAGTCGTAGATATTAAGGTCGTCGGTACGCCCCACCATAAAGCTGGTTATATCATACAGCTCTTTGTAGTCTTTATAGGCCTCAGGGTCATTTATTGTGCTTATGGCCATCATAGCGGCCTGGCGTATGGAATCATATGCCGGTGCCTCGTTTATTTCAAAGGGGAATGGTACGGTCCCATACCACATAAATGCCTTAAAATACCTCTGCAGTTTGTCAGAGCGGGTATAGTGGCCACGGGGTTTAAACTGGGTATAGTCCAGGTCGAAGTTGAATATGTCGGACGGGCCCCTACCCTCTGCGGCATTCACCTTTTCCAGCTCTTTTTCCACCATTGTCTGAATTTCCTTTGGAAGGACTATATCCTTATCTGGGGCCAACAGGTTCATGGCCACGGCAAAATAGGCTATATTCTTACCGGCAGCCATCTTTAACTTCTTGTCTTTAACATCACCATATAACCTTACTGAATCCTGATACATCCTGGATGTCATGTCTTCCAGCAGGGCGGCAAGGTGCTCGCTCTCCAGTGTCCTCAGGGTGTAGTCATAAAACATATGGAAGGAATGCAGGATGCTGTCGGAGGTTATAAAGCTGGGGATATTGTTATAGCTGTTAAGCTCATAGGTATAAAAAAGCTGTTCCTTGTCAGATGGTGCTATAAAGAAATAGTCATTAAGAAGCCTCTTTTTCTGGTTCTCCGTAAAATCACCGAACTGGGAAAGGTTTACAATGTCATCCAGTTTCTTAATCGTATAATCCTGATTTACCGGGTTTACAGCAACAGGAGCATATGTCCTATCGACAGTAAATGCAGGTGTTTCTGGTTTGACATCAACCTGCTCCTGCTTTTTGGCACTATCTGAAGTTTTACCTCCAAAGGTGCAGGCTGTAAGCAATAGAGCAAGCAGAAGTGTTAATGATATGAGTCTTTTCATTTAAAATACCCCATTTCTTTAACATTTTTCATAACGAACCCGAAGGAATCCCACTCATATATACCTCTTATTTTTTTCCCGTCCCTGCCGTATTCCAGCGAAACCAGTTCATCTACACTATCGCCATCCACGTCCTTAAAGTGGGCATCCAGTATGGGATGAGAAAGCCTGGAGCCAAGCCATTTGGCGTAAAGGTGGCCATCGAAGGTATACACAAATGGCCTGTTGTCCAGGACCGGGTCGAAGAGCGTCTTTTTATACATGAGCACTAAAATATCGGTCTTTCCATCCCCGTCTACATCGCCGCTGTCTATTTTCCAGGGCATCCTGTCAGGCATATACACCTCCTTGATTTTTCTCCCTGCACTGAGATTAAAAATATACAGCTTGTCTCCGTATTTACCCTTTTTTTCACCAGTTATGTAGTAGATATAATCCCCATCCGTCGTTATGTCCTTCATAAGCCCATCGGAAACATATTCTTGAATATTTGTACCCTTTGCCCAAAATCCGTGTCCCCACATAAAGACGGCAACGTCATCCTTATACAGGTATTTAAAAGGTGCAGCACGGAGATAAAACAATATAAAGGTGATCACTAAAATAGCAATTGACAGTATTTTCTTCATAATTACCACCTGTATACATTATAGCACCTGATGTTGAAAAAAAGGTTAAAAATTGGTTAAAAATTTAGCGAATGGCTGAACGATGATACCTATATGCAATTTATCACATTTGTATTAAAATTAAGATTGGAGGTGGAGATTTTTGAAAGAAAGATTAATAGAACTTATTGAAAATGAAGACAAGAAAAATCCATATACAGATGGTCAGATTGCCAAGATTTTAGGTTTGTCAAGAGGACAAGTTACTACGCTGCGTATGGAGATAGACATACCTAACTCTAGGGAGAGGCTTAAATCCGTTTTAGTTAAAGAAATAAATGACATACTATCAAAAAATGGGAACATGTCAGATAGAAAGTTAACAGCTATATTAAAAGGGCGTGGCTTTGATATATCGAGATACAGTGTAGCCCAAATTAGAAAAGAGCTTGGGATTGTAACTGAAAATTGTAGTACAGGATATATGAGTACTTATGATTGTGTTTCAAAAGAGAATGTTAATGCTAAAAGGCCTGTTGAAGGCGTATGTTCTGAAGCAAAAATAGCTGGTGAGGAAACGTTTGAAGAGCTGATAGGTTATAATGGTAGCCTAAAATTACAGATTCAACAAGCTAAAGCTGCTGTTCTCTATCCACCTCACGGGTTGCACACACTTATCATTGGCCCTACAGGTACAGGTAAGAGTATGCTTGCAGAGGCGATGTACAGATTTGCCATAAAGTGTGGTAAATTATCTGAATCTGCACCATTTGTTGTGTTTAATTGTGCTGATTATGCAGAAAATCCACAATTGCTTATATCTCAACTTTTTGGACATGTAAAAGGGGCATTTACAGGTGCACATACTGATAAAGAAGGGCTTGTGGAAAAAGCAAATGGAGGAATACTTTTCTTGGATGAGGTCCACAGGCTTCCATCAGAGGGTCAAGAACTGTTATATTATCTACTTGATAAGGGCAAATTTAGAAGACTAGGAGAGACTGGGAGTACAAGGAAGGCCAATGTCATGATCATTGCTGCAACCACAGAGGATATCCAATCGTCATTACTTTTGACATTCAGACGGAGGATTCCAATGGTCATTGAACTGCCTCTGCTTTCATCGAGACCTCTTATAGAGAGATACATGATTATCAATAATTTTTTTAACAAAGAGGCAACTAAAATAGGTGTCAGTATTGAAATATCTGGTGAAGCATTAAGACTTCTTCTGCTGTATGACTGTCCTGGCAATATAGGACAGCTCCAGAGTGATATTCAGGTTATATGTGCCAGAGGCTTTTTAGCATATATGAGCATTCCACACAGAAATAACAAAACCATTAAAATTGATTTAGATGATCTTCCACCACATATAAGGCAAGGTATTCTCAACGTACAGAAACGGCTACCAGAAATAGAGGAAATGGTTGAAAGCCACCTTCTTATAAATCCCGGTGAGGATAAAGAAGAGATTTTTGATTATAACAATCCATATGTGTTATCGGGTGAGATATATAGATACATAGAAAAAAAATACAGTGAGCTTAGAAATAGGGGTATGGGGGAAAGTGAGATTAAACGCCAGATAGGTGGCCAACTGGAGATCAGATTTAAACGGGTTATGCGGCGATTTGAAAATAATTTTCCTATTATGAGCCGTGAGGAGCTTGCGGAGATAGTTGGCCAGGATATAATTGACATGGTTGACAAAATGAGGTTTATTGCAGAAAAAGGGTTAAACAAAAGGATGAACAATCATATTTTTGCGTGTATTTCTATTCACCTGAATGCAGCTATAGATAGGATAAGAAACAATAAAACGATAATCAATCCAAGGCTTGATAAGATTAAATCTGATTACAAGCGGGAATATTATATAGCACGGGATATGATACAGATATTGGAGGATAATACAGGAATTAAGTTCCCTGATGATGAGGTCGGTTTTATCGCTATGTATCTCCGGATGCTAACAAGCCCAGAAGAGGTGGCGGTAGGAAAGGTAGGTGTGGTGGTGATAACTCATGGACATGTTGCTAAGGGGATGGCAGAGGTTGCAAATCGGTTATTAGGCGTTAATCACGCGATTGGTATAGAGATGTCTCTTGATGAAAAACCGGAATCCGCCCTGCTAAGAGCCACTGAAGCTGTCAAGATAGCTAATGAGGGGAAGGGTGTAATATTGCTGGTAGATATGGGCTCACTTGTGACCTTTGGGGAGATTATAACTCAAAGGACAGGCATACCGACCAGGACAATCAGCAGAGTAGATACAGTTATGGTTCTTGAGACCGTTAGAAGAGCTATACTCCCTGATGCAGAGATTGACGATATTGTAGAAGACATAGGAGGGGACATGGTTGGTATAAGCAGGCTTATGCCTGTAAATTCACAGGTGGTAAAGGACAGCGCTATCATCACCATATGTATTACCGGTGAAGGAACGGCGATGAGGATTAAAAATCTTTTGATGAAAATGATACCAGGTATAAATGATAGGGTAGACATCATCCCGTTAGGGGTACTAGATAGTGAGGATATAAATCTTGCTATAGATAGGATAAAAGCAGAAAAAGACGTTATAGCAATAGTTGGAACACTAAACCCTGGCAGGAAGGATATACCTTTTATATCTATAGAGGATGTTATAAATGGTAAGGCAGCTTCAAAACTTGGTAGTATTCTGGATATTGATTTAAAAGTTTTACCTGAGAGTTTTATTAAATTGTCACCTCTTTCCAGTGTAATATATCCAGAGCTCATAAGGATTCATCCTGAATATCATTCAAAGGATGAAGTACTTCAAGATTTGGTCCAACTTTTAATAGATAATGGTTTTGTTAATGAAAAATTTCTATTGGATGTGTATAGGCGTGAGATAATCGTGCCTACACTGATAGAGAATGGTATTGCCATACCCCATGGTACTCCTGAAAACGTATACAAATCAGGTGTTGCAATTGCAATCTTGAAAGAACCTATTAAATGGATGGAAAAAAATGTGGTAGATATTGTTTTTATGTTTGCAGTGAAGGAAGATGACAGAGAAATACCTGCCTATCTTTACAGGTTTATCAAAAACAAGGAATTTGTCAGGTACTTAAAACAACTCAAAACACCTGAGTATGTGAAAAATGCCTTTATTGATTTAAACTAAATTAAGAGACATTAGATTTACTGAAACTAAATGTGCAGAGTCACCCTCTGCACATTTTTTTAAGTGGTTAGTCATCATATTAAAAATAAAAACCAATTCTGCCATTATGTTGGCACGAAAATTGCTTCATATAATGGCAGACATGACGAAGGAGTGATTGTAGAAAATGTTGGATGAAGATTTAATTTTAATAAACTTTGTTGCAAAGGATAAAGAGGAATTGCTGGAGAAAATGGCAAGCATTATGACACAAAAGGGGCTAGTAAAAAAGACATATATACGTTCAATACTGGAAAGGGAAAAAACCTTTCCTACAGGTCTACCTGCTGATGGATTTGGTATTGCTATTCCACATACTTATCCTGATCATGTTGAGGAAACTGCCATGGTTGTTGCCACGCTCAAAGATCCGATAAGATTTCATGTCATGGGTAGCCCTGATAATGAAATAGATGTAAAAATAGTATTTATGCTGGCTGTTAAAGATCCAAACAAGCAGATACAACTGCTAAAAAACCTTATGAATATTTTTCAAGATAGGGAGGCATTGCAAAATTTGATTGATTCAAATGATAAAAAGGAGGTGTTAAACTTATTGAGCAAATATCTGAACATATAAAAGAAATTTTCAGTACAATATCTGACAGAAAATGGAGGGGTAAAAATGACGAAAGATAGGGTATTCAATGTATTGTCAATCTGCGGCTCAGGAACTGTAAGTTCATCAATGGTGGCTGAAAAACTCAAGGAGAGGCTTTCTGAAAAAGGAGTGAGGATTAACACCATAGAGGCCAGGCCAACTGAGGTAGCTAACTATGTCTCGAGAGGGGGAATAGATTTTATTGTAACCACGAGCCCGCTGCCAGGGGAATATGACATACCGGTAATAAATGCAGTGGGATTTTTGACAGGATTTGACGAGGAAGGATTTATGGACGAGGTCATAAATGTCATCAGCAAAATGCAATAGAAATTAATTTAAGGAGGGAATAAAGTGCTTGAAATTTTAAATAATATTTTCAATACCTTCAGTGCCCCGGTATTTGTACCTGTAATACTATTCTTTATAGCGCTGATTTTACGTGTAGATACTAAGAAAGCGTTTTTCTCAGCGCTATATGCAGGTATAGGACTTGAGGGTTTTACACTCCTTTTAAACTCCTATGTTCCTATTGTTGTACCAGTAGTGCAGAAAATGGTTACAAATACAGGCGTTAATCTTCCAATATTTGATATTGGATGGCAGGCAGCATCAGTTGTGGCTTATTCAACAACTGTGGGAATGATATTCCTGGGTCTTGGTATAGTGCTTCAATTGGCCCTATTCCTGGTTAGATGGACAGACATATTTCAACCCAGTGATCTATGGAATAACTACTCATATATGGCATGGGGCTCTATGATATACCTTATAACAAAAAACATGATGCTCTCGATATTATGTATGGTGGTATTAAATCTTTACAGCCTCCTGTTTTCTGAAATAGTAGCTAAGAGATGGTCTAAATATTATAATTATCCAAACTGCACCATCATTCAGCTTCACCATGTTGAGACAGTTCCTTTTGCAATATTAATGAACTGGATACTCAGTAAACTTGGAGCTGACAAGATAAAATTGGATCCTCCAACTCTGCAGAAAAAACTTGGATTTATAGGAGAACCCATAACCCTGGGTTTACTTTTAGGGTTACTCATTGGGATACTTGGCAATTTAAGTTCTCTTGGCACACTTGCAGCATGGGGACAGATAGCCATATGTGGTATATCAACAAGTGCTGTTATGGCAATATTCCCAAGGATAGCAGGTCTTTTTGCACAGGCTTTCCTACCTTTGACGGAAGCTACAAAGAAGAGTGTAAAGGGAGCTACTAAGGCTCGTGAATGGTATCTTGGTGTAAATGATGCAACAGGTTATGGTGAAACAGCTACGCTGACAACAGGAATAATATTGATTCCTATTATGGTACTACTGGCTATCATACTTCCAGGTAACAGGACTTTGCCACTTGTTGATCTCATAGCACTCCCATATATGGTTGAGGTATTTGTAGCAATGTCCAATGGAAATATGTTTAAGTCCATCATTTCAGGAGCTATATGGTTTAGCATCGGACTTTATATCACAACCTTTACAGCACCATTCTTTACACAGGTGGCAGCACAGGTCGGTGTGAGTATACCAGAAACAGCACTTATGATAACAAGCTTTGGAATACTTGCAAAACCGCTTGTTTCGCTGATATTCCTTGCTTTTTTGAGCCAGTCATGGCTTCTAATTGGGATTGTGCTGGCAATTTATTTTGTAATATTTTTCTACTTCAAGAGGAACAAGTCTGTTATATACAATTATATTGAAAGAAGTGCAGTCGGCAATGATGAGTCTGAAGGTGATTTAAATACAGCGAATTCTTAACGTGAGTGTAGTTGTTTTAATATAATGGACACCTTCTAGAAGGTGTCCATTATAAATCTGTGGTTTCCATAGAATGAAGCTGTATTTCTGCCATACTATAATGACAACTTTAATAGATTTAAAAATTTGAATATAGAAGGATGTGATGTAATATGTCTACCAAAATTGTAGTGGTGGGAGACATATTTGTAAGTCCTGATAACCTGGAAAGGGCAGCAGAAAAATTAAATCTACCGGATAAAAAAATCGTTAAACTGGAATGGAAGACAAAAGACAAAGACAAATTTCAAGAAAAGGCCTTGAATATCGAAAAGAATGGTCCAGAGTCGGAAGATACAGCAGAAGGTTTATTAGGTGAGATAAAGGATGCCGATGTACTCTTAGTACACTTTGCACCGATACCCAGAAGGATAATTGAGGCGGCGGAAAAACTGAGATTTATAGGCTGCTGCCGTGGTGGGTTTGAAAATATCGACATTGAGGCGGCCACTGAGATGGGTATACCTGTACTGCATGTAATCAGAAATGCTGAGCCAGTAGCAGAATACACTGTTGGGCTTATACTAAGTGAGATAAGAAACATTGCCAGAAGTCATGAGGCCATTAAGAGGGGAATATGGAGAAAAGAGTTTTCAAACAGTAATATCCTCTCCACAATTAAAGGTAAAAATATAGGAATTGTGGGCCTTGGGCATATAGGCAAATTGGTCGCAAAAAAGTTGTCGGCTTTTAATGTCAATCTTTTAGGTCATGATCCCTATGTCATTGAATCAGATCTTAAAGAGCATGGGATTGACATACAGATGCTCCCCATAGAGGAGTTGTTTAAAGAAAGTGATATAATTACAATACACGTAAGGTTAACAGAGGAAACAGAAGGTATTATAAACCATAGGCTGATTTCATTAATGAAACCTACTGCATACCTGATTAATACTGCGAGAGCAGGGCTTATAAATGAGGCAGATATATGCAGGGCTTTAGAAGAGAAACGGATTGCAGGGGCAGCACTGGATGTGTTTTGGCAAGAACCGATACCTGAAGACCATATACTGCTTAGATTAGATAATGTCACGCTTACATCGCATCTTGCCGGTGATACGGTAGATGCCATACCTCAGTCGCCAAATCTACTCGTTGAAGTAGTTAATGACTATATTGAAAAGGGCAAAAGTGATATGATAGTAAATCAGATTGCATTACAAAAAAAGAGGAGGTAATAAACTATGCTACTTGAAGAAGAGAGGAATTTAATTGTTGCGTATGGAAAGAACCTTATAACACATAATCTTACAACCGGCACAGGCGGCAATCTCAGTATCTTTAATAAGAAAGAGGGCCTTATGGCGATAAGCCCAAGCGGGATTGACTACTTTGAGACAAAGCCGGAGGACGTTGTCATAATGGACCTTGAGGGAAAGATAGTAGACGGAACAAGAAAGCCATCCAGTGAGTATGAGATGCACAGGATATTTTACAGAAAGAGGGAAGACGTTGGAGCTGTGGTTCATACACACTCTACTTATTCTACAGTTATTTCCTGTCTCAGATGGACAATCCCAGCGGTACATTATCTGGTAGCCTTCGCAGGTAAGGACGTGAGATGCGCAGAGTATGCCACATTTGGTACAAGAGAGATTGCTGAAAATGCCTTTGAAGGAATGAAGGATAGAAACGCCGTCCTGCTTGCCAACCATGGTCTTTTAGCAGTTGGCCCCGATTTACCCTCGGCCTTTAATACTGCAGAAGAGGTTGAGTTTTGTGCAGAGATCTATTACAGGACAAAGTGTATCGGCGAGCCTGTGGTCCTTCCGGACGACGAGATGGAGCTGATGATGGAAAAGTTTAAGACTTACGGCCAGAAGAGGTGATAGTATGAAAGTAGCACTCTATTATGGTCCGGAGACGATTAAGATAGAGGATAGACCCATACCTGAACCAGGGCCCGGAGAGATAGTTATAAAAAACAAGATTGCATTTACATGTGGTACTGACGTTAAGACCTTCTTTAGAGGATATCCACTATGGGACCCGCCATATCCCTTTGGACATGAGGCTGCCGGAGATATCTATGCAGTAGGTGAGGGAGTAGAAGGATTTGCTATAGGAGATAGGGTTATAGCCCATAATTCTGCCCCGTGCAACAGGTGCTATTACTGTAAGAAGGGCCAACATTCCATGTGTGAAAATCTACTCTTTAATCTGGGGGCTTTTTCAGAGTATCAACTTATTCCTAAAGAGATTGTGGAGCAGAATACTTTTAAAATACCAGATGGTATCGACTATAAGGATGCTGCGCTTACAGAGCCATTTGCCTGTGCAGTCCATGGGATTGAGGAAGCAGGGATATCACTGGGAGACACAGTCATTATAAATGGGGCAGGTCCTCTTGGTCTTATGATGACGAGGTTGGCATATCTAAAAGGTGCCAGGGTAATAACTGTAGATCTATCTCAAAAAAGATTGGAGATGGCAAAAAAGCTTGGGGCTTCAATTGTTATGAATGTCAGGGACATTGAAGATCAGGTGGCTGCAGTCAGGCAATTTACTGAGGATAACAGAGGGGCTGATGTGGCAATAGAGGCTGTGGGGTCACCAGAGTTATGGGAGAAAACTGTAAGGATGGTCAGAAAGGGTGGGACATCCATACTGTTTGGGGGACCCAAAGCAGGTACAACAATAACACTGGATACAAACTTCATGCATTATTCACAGATAACAATCAAGGGTATTTTTCATACAACACCGAGGTTTGTCCAGGCCGCATTTAATCTTATCTGCCAGGGAGTTATCCATGGCAATGACTTTGTCGGCAGTGAGTATCCGTTGGAGAAATTGGAGGAAGCTATAAGGAGCCACAAAGAAGGAAGGGTAATAAAAAATGCCATTGTGTTTGAAGATTGAATAACAAAAACCCGGGGATTATTGCCCGGGTTTTATGCATACTTTCTTATGAGCTTATTTAATACATCGATATGAAGCAGTTCCTCATCCCTTATATGAAACTGGTTATTTTGTTTTAAACAAGGCTGAATACTCCTTTGAGCCATGGACGATGTGATAGACATAAACCGTATTGCCAATCAGCTTATAAATGCAAACATATTTGTCACATACAAGCATCCGGTATTCCTGCATCCTTAATTCTTCATCGGGGACATAGGGACATGACAGTGGATACTGCTTAAGTCGTTCAAGGGCTGAGATAATATTATCGGTAACTTTTTTTGCGGAATTAATACCAACGGTGTGGAGATGATACTCCGCAATTTCATCAAGCTCTATCCACGCTGGTGGCAGGATTTCAACACTATACTTCTGCATTGTTGTATTTCTCCTCAAGCCGTCTCTTTGCCTCGTCTAAAGAAACTGTTGGTTCGCCGGATAGTCGAGACTGTTCTGCAGCCATCAGTTTGGAACGAAGTCGAATTAACTGCTCCCTTTTCTCAAATGCCTCAATGCTCATTACCACAAGGTCACCCTCCCCATTTTTAGTAATGTAAATCGGCTCATCCACCTCATGTGCGAGGGAAGAAATTAAACCGTAATTATTTCTAAGGGTTGTAGAAGACTTAATAATCATAGTAATCACCTCAAAAAATAAATTATTCTTGTATTATTATATTATAATTCTTGTGCAATATCAATTATATGTGGTCCGTATTTTATAGATTGATGTGAGTGGCAAGATAAACTGACATGGAAATTAGATTTACCCTCGGCCTTTAATACTGCAGAAGAGGTTGAGTTTTGTGCATAGATCTATTACAGGACAAAGTGTATCGGCGAGCCTGCAGTTCTTCCGGACGACGAGGTGGAGCTGATGATGGAAAAGTTTAAGACTTACGGGCAGAAGAGGCAAAAGAGGATAAAAGCCCGGGTATTGCCCGGGTTTTATGCATACTTTCTTATGAGCTTATTTAATACATCGATATGAAGCAGTTCCTCATCCCTTATATGGATTATTACATCCCGTATTGACTGTTCTGGGTTCATGGCCAAAATTTTGTTATACGCATCCACACCCGCCCTTTTAATTTCTATATCGGACTGCAGTCTGTCTCTCAGGCCGGTACCAACATATACATGGTCAGAACTCCAGTATTTCCAGCCGGAATCACAGGGGTATTCATAAGGAATCTCATAGCCCATCTTTAATATTATCTGACCCAGCTCATGCATATGGTGCATATCTGTATCACCTATTGCTTCAAGGTAAGGGCCTACCTCCTTGGGCTCAAAGACCATATAGTGCATGTGATGGTTGTGCTCCTGCAGTGTTAGTGTGAGCTCGCTCTTAGGCCCGGCAAAAAGGTCAAAAAGCATGGGAAGGAGCCTGTTATCCGGCCTTGTTACGTTGATTGGGCCATGGTTTGGCAGTACAATACGTGGGGATGGTGAACTGGACATGTGATATTCCCTCACAGCCTCGCTCTGTTCTGGTATGCATATAATCTGGCCGGGATATATTACATCAGGGTCATCCACCTGTGGATTGGACCTTATGAGGGTGCGCAGGTCCACCCCGAATTTTTTGGCAATGTCATACATTGTGTCGCCAGGCATTACTTCATATAAGAAACCGCTGCAGGTTTCAGGTAATGGAAAGCTCATATATATCACCTCCATATATTCTATGAGAGTATATATGGGGGTGACACCTGAATTATTTTTTTTGTTTTTCTTCCAACGCTTTTATGTCTTCTAATACGATCTTTGACTTAATTTTTATTAGGTTCTTATTTTTCTCGTCTAAGGAGTTTTTGAGTTCATCTATGGATGTCTCCAGTTTATTTGTCTCATTTTCACTGCCTTTTTTGAGCTGCGGTTTTACAGACTTCCATTCGTCCGTTATCATAGATATATCACTGACTGCTGTTTTTAGCTCTCCGCTGAAGGTGGAGTACAGTATGTCTCTGGTGTAGTATGTGAGTCTTTTTAGGCCTGGAACGGTCTGAGACTTTACCTTTTCTTCTATGTCTGGCATGAACCTGTAGAACTCATTGATTGCTTTGAGGAAGGCCAGGCCATCCTTGGTATCCATTACAGTGGTGGCCTTGTTCAATGTTTCAGAGGTACTGCCAATGGTTGTTTTGTCTACTCCCCTTTTTAGAAGTTCAGGTTGAAGACCGTTCCATGTCTTGTGTATGTTCTGTATTTCTCTTTCAAGTTCTGGGAGCATTTTGGATATATCATTCGGATTCTGCTGGGAGGTGGCCTGGCCGCTTTCTTGCTGGCTTCCCCCGCCATCACCTTGCTGATCTGATTTACCTGCCTTTCCGCTGCCCTGTTGCGATTGTCCACCTTGTCCGCCGCCTGACTGTTTGCCCTGTTGCTGCCCTTGATCTTGCTGCAGAGGTTGCTCTTCTGGGGTTTTTAATACCTGCTCCTCTACCTTAGTCATCATCTTGTCCAGATCTTTTTCCAGGTTTAATAAAGCCGGAGGGGGACCGTTATCAAGGTTCTGCGTCTGCTCCTTGCTCTTCTCACCACCGCTTATACGCTTTAATGTAGAACAGGATGTCAAAGACAATATGAGTATGGATATCATCAAAAAAGCCGCTATTTTTCTCTTCACACTAAATCACCCCGGGTTTATTATTCCCGGGGAGCTTATTTAAAATACTTTTTTACATTTTAATTCGTCCTGTATTTTATCCAGGGCCTCTCCGAATCTCTGGAAATGTATGACCTCCCTTTCTCTTAAGAATGCCAAGGTATTCCACACCTTTTTATCATCGGTAAGGTCCATAAGGTGCTCATAGGTTGCTCTGGCCTTTTGCTCTGCTGCCAGGTCTTCATGAAGGTCTGCCACCGGGTCGCCATGGGCCTGGATGTATGCGGCAGTCCATGGATTTCCTGTAGGGTCTGTGTAGAATATGGCTTTATCCCTTATGGCATAAAAGTCGTCAAATCCATATTTTTTAAGCTCTTCCATGGAAGCACCATCTGTCAGCTTATATACCAGAGCCGCAATAATCTCCAGATGAGCCAGTTCCTCTGTGCCTATGTCTGTCAAAAGAGCCTTGCCGTAATTGGACGGCATGGTGAATCGCTGAGTTAGGTACCGCAGTGATGCACCTAACTCACCATCAGGGCCTCCATACTGCGCTATAATTTCTTTTGCAAGCCTTGGGTTTATCCTTTCAACGTCTGCCGGGTATTCCAGTTTCTTTTCATAGACCCACACTTCCCATCCCTCCTAATACTTTATTTCCCAGGGCCACGGGTCATTTATCCACTGCCATGGATAGCAGCTCTGGGTGCTGTTATTTCTTAAAGGGCCATACATTCTTTCATAGTTCATCATAATATTTTGCTGCTGTGTCACCAGGTTGTTATATGCTGCGAGGGCGTTCATATCATCAGGATGGGTATCCAAATAGAGCTCAAGCTCTATCACGGCAAAACCTACCTCTTGCAATGACTTTAATATATTTATTCTGCTCTCTTCCATATGGGTCCCCCCTTCTTATATGGCCTGTTGAGTTCGGGGAAGATTGTACCTTCTCTCAGGCCCTCTTCAAGACTATACATTTGGCAGAATATCTGCGGAAGAACATAGGCCTCGGTGAGTTCCGGCCTACCGAATTTATCTTCATAGGGGTATCCGGGGTAATAGTTCGTCATTAAACATCACCTCTTATCATACTTCTATTACATACTATTCATAAATACTGTTTAGGTTACAGGTTATGAAGGGGTCGCTTTACCTGAAGCTTAGCAGAAAGCCCCGTTACTTGTGACGGGGATGAATACGCAATATAAAACAACAAGACATGCTAAGTTTTTAATCAACTATCATTTTGTTTGGATACCAAAATACAGGAGAAAAATATTAGATGATCCTAAAGTTGTTGATTTAATAAAAAATACAATAATAGAATTAAGCGAAAAATACAATTATGATATACTTGCGATGGAAATAATGCCAGATCACATGCACTTGCAAATTAGTGCAATTCCACAATATAGCCCTGCTGAATTGATGAATAAAATAAAAGGTGTAACAGGATTTAGAATATCAAAGCAGTTTCCTGAATTAAAGGCAAGGGGCAAGATATGGACTAATTCATATTTTTGTGCAACAACAGGTAATGTGAGTACAGAAACAATAAAGAAATACATAGAAGAACAGTGGTCAAAGATAGAATGAGGTGTACTGGCCCCCGATTATTTGGACTTAAACGACTAACACTCCTCGACTCACATTATTTCTTAAAATTTCTTCATAAAATTTGCTTGGCGTCATATAG
>NZ_VTPS01000020.1 GCF_008274215.1 Calorimonas adulescens
ACACGATTTGCGGGTCCTTCGGGACCCGCAAATCGTATTTTAAGGTGAAAAAGGGCTGTGCAAAATTGAACTGGTTAGTTCATTTTGCAACAGCCCCTTATTTTGGTCTATTTGGGCCAGAAAAATTTTTTAAAATAGTTATTGACATATGCTAATAATGGTGGTATTCTATTTATAGAATTAATGGCATATGCCAATTATAAAAAGGAGGTGTGAACATGCCGAGAGGAGATGGAACAGGTCCTATGGGTCTTGGCCCAATGACAGGCAGGCGTATGGGTTTTTGCGCAGGGTATAACAGGCCTGGCTATATGGGATTTGGAAGATATCCCATGCGGTTCTGGAGAAATCCATATCATCCCTATTATGCACCCTGGTGGTATGATGAGGAGATAGAGAAAAATTATCTGCAGGCGGAAGCAAAATATTTAGAGAAAGAGCTTGAAGAGATTAAGAAAAGATTGGACCAGTTAAATAAAGGCGAATAAATTATTTTATTGAATCAGGGTATGGTGGTTTTAAACCATCATATCCTGATTTGTTTAATGCATCTGCTCGTCATTCATCATATTAGGTGTTAAATCCTTGTGATAAGCATATGTCAATATCATATTACATACGCCATCTATGATAATATGAATTGTAAACTCTTTATTTACAAATTCCTCATAAAATCATCACACATACATTACAGTTTCATCAAATGCCTCTGTTATCCTATAATTGAAAACAAAGATAAAAGCAGAAAGGGGTTATAAAAATGAAAAGTGTAAGTTTTAAAAGGTTAGTAGCATCATTGTTGGTTGGAGGTACATTAATAACAGGAGGGATAGCATTGGCTGCAAGCAATGACAGTATAACTGTCACAGACAATGCCACAACAACAGTGACAAGGCAATACCTGGGTTTGGGTTATCAGGCTATGAGAGATGGCGAAAGGCCTGGCCTTAGAATCGGTGGTGCTAAAGGTATGAATCAAGAGGTTGCAGACTTCCTCGGAGTTTCTATTGAAGACCTGATAGCAAAAAGACAGTCAGGAATGTCTCTGGCAGACATAGCAAAGGAAAAGGGAATCACAGAGGAGCAGCTTATAAACTTTATATCGGAGAATCGAAATGAAGCCTTGAAAAAGCTGGTAGATGAAGGCAAAATAACACAGGCGCAGTTAGAGCAGCATCAGACCTATATGGAACAAAGGATAAAGCAAAACATTGAAAGCACTTCAACTGGTCCAAAGGGCCTTGGAAATGGAATGGCACAGGGAAGAAGAGCCGGTAGATAATTTTTAACACTTATTAATTAGGGGGCAGCTAAGGCTGCCCCTAATTGTATTTTTTTTCATCAATGTTTATTCTTGTCCCCTCCTATGCCTCTTTCTTTTACAGCAGACATCGCCACAAAATTTGTCTTGAAAAACGCATTCTAAATCATGCCCTCCACAATTTGGGCATATGAGTCCCTCTTTTTTTATCCTTTCTAAATCCTCAAAGGTTTCATTCCACATAGCACCACATTCTTTGCACATTACCCTGCATACATTCCTTACATAGTTTCCACCTTTTACTCTGATGGCTTTACCATTGACCAGGCTATCTGCCACCTTTTTTCTTGCAGAGCTTAATATGTTCTGGAATGTAGCCCTGGATACATTCATAAGCTTTGCACATTCTTCCTGGTCTAACCCTATAAGGTCTTTTAGCCTGATAGCTTCCAGTTCCTCAACTGCAAGGATATTTTCATCATAAACCCCTTCTGGGACATTGTATGGTATATATTGACTTACTGAAGGCAAAGCTGATATTCTTCTTTGTTTTACAGGTCTTGGCACAAAAATACCTCCATAACTTTTCTTTTAACTACTACCTATATAATATCCCTAATTTGGCCAAATATCAATGCCATATGTTAGCTATACTTTTTCCAATTCAACTGTCGACTATTAGGGTGTGTATTCTCTTTGTTAAAAATATAAATGTGTAACATACTTCCTTTTATTTGTATCTTTGTAGATCGAATATATTGCTGATTCTTAATAACCACATTATCATCATTATTGTCAACATAGGCAATGATGATTTTTAAAGGGACTCTTATGATATAATACTGTACAGAAGGAGGGATATATGTAATGGATGAATTAATAAATGAAGCATTGAGCAAAAAGGTATGGGCGGTTGTTGGAGCAACGCAGAGAAAGGAGAAGTTTGGTTATAAGATCTATAAAGCATTAAAAGACCATGGATATGAAGTGTACCCTGTAAACTCACGCTATGATGAAATAGATGGCGAAAAATGCTATCCTGACCTTTCTTCATTGCCAAAGATACCTGAGGTAGTAGATCTTGTGATATCTCCAGGCAAATCTGAGGAATCTATAAGAAAAGCAGCTAAACTCGGTTGTGAATATGTTTGGTTCCAACCTGGGGCTGAAAGTGATGAGATGATAAATCTATCTAAGGATTTAGGCTTTAAGGTTATAAGTGGTGTCTGTGCAATGTTTGAAGCCGGACGAGTATAACAACAAAATTTCAAGGGCGGTAGATAAAATACTTATTTACCGTCCTTATTTCATAATTAAAAAGACGATGCCTGAACTGTTTGAGTTACTTATAGGAGCAGTTTAGTTGCCTCGTGGTTAATACACGTAATGCATAGAAATATTATTGACATATGTCAATAATAAAGCTAAAATATATTTAGCATATGCTAAATATAAGGAGGTGGAGAAGATGAGAGTTGCTATTTCATCTACAGGGACTGACATTGATTCAATAGTAGATGAAAGGTTTGGAAGGGCGAGGTATTTTATCATTGTAGACACTGAAACCGGTGAGCATGAAACTATAGATAACGAAGCATACCAATTGTCAGGCGGGGCAGGGGCCAAGACGGCTCAAATGATTATAGAAAAAGGGTCAGAAGCTGTCATATCAAGTAATATTGGACCGAATGCCATGGACGTAATGGAGAAAGCAGGGATAAAGGCATACCGTGCTTATAATATGTCAGTTAAAGAAGCAGTAGATTTATTTAATAAAGGGCTGCTTCAAGAGATATTGCAGCCAACATCAAAGGGGCACCATGGGGGAATTTGATAATTATGGCTAAAATTTCTATTTTGAGTGGTAAGGGCGGTACAGGTAAGACCTTTGTTGCGACAAATCTGGTTAGGGTATTGCCAAATGTCACCTATATAGATTGTGATATTGAAGAGCCTAACGGGAGGATTTTTTTAAACCCAATTATTACAGATATAAATGATGTATACACAAAAGTTCCTCTGATAGATGATAACAGGTGTGAGAGGTGCGGTATTTGCAGTAAAGCGTGTAGATTTGGCGCACTGATTAATCTTGGAAGGGAAATACTTATACTGGATCACTTATGCCATTCTTGTGAAGCATGTTATGAAATGTGCCCGATGAATGCAATAACTATGGCAAATAGAAAAATTGGCGAGATAAGTATCGGGGTATCCAGAGGTATAGATTTTATTGAAGGGAGATTGAATCCAGGTAAACCATCTGGAGTACCTGTTATAAAACAGATAAATATACTAATAAAAAGCATTGACATTGCCATTGTAGACAGTCCGCCCGGTACATCCTGCAGTGTAGTAAATACTATAGAAGATAGTGATCTATGTATACTTGTTACTGAGCCAACGCCATTTGGACTGCACGACCTCAAACTGGCAGTAGAGCTTGTAAAGGAAATGGATATACCAATGGCAGTGATAATAAATAAGTCAGGCAGTGATAATCAAATTATATATAATTACTGCATGAAAAATGACATTAAGGTATTAATGGAGATCCCCTATGACAAAAAAATAGCCGAGCTATATTCAAGAGGGACTTTAATAGCTGAGGTGGATTTGACATATGAAAAAATGTTTGTGGATCTGGCGGAAAAAATATTGGAGTTGATTGAAAATGAAGCAGCTGGCAATAGTGAGTGGTAAAGGTGGAACGGGTAAAACGACCATAGCAACGGCAATCTCTTCTATCCTGAATAATAAGGTCATGGCAGATTGTGATGTGGAGGCTGCAAACCTCAATATTCTATTAAAAGGGAAAAAGATAAAGGCTTCAAACTTTAAAGGGAAAGAGATTGCAGCAATTGATTATAGTGAATGCAACTATTGTGGCATATGTGAGGATGTATGCAGGTTTGATGCCATAAAAAACATCAAGGTTAATCCATATAAGTGTGAGGGATGTGGCCTATGCACATTAAAATGTCCTTTAGACGCTATAAAAATGAAGTGGGTGGAGACGGGAGAAATTGTTGTATCGGAGATTGAAAATGGACAATTATGCGAAGCCCAGTTGAGACCTGGTGCAGATGGTTCAGGAAAGCTTGTAACAGAGGTCCGTAAGATGGCAATATCAATAGGTGAGAAACCTGAGTGGGTAATAATAGACGGCCCTCCAGGCATAGGGTGTCCGGTGATAGCCTCAATTACAGGTGTTGATGCTGTCCTTGTGGTAGTTGAACCAACATTATCAGGGTTTGAGGACATGCAGAGGGTTATAGATGTCATAAGGGATATTGGTTGTAAAACTTTTGTCTGTATAAATAAGTGGAATATAAATTTCAGGGTATCACAAAACATCATGTCATTTTGTGAAAGTAGAGGTATTCCAGTTGCAGGTAAAATATATTATGATGAACAGGTGATAAATGCCTTAAAAGAAACAAAAGGTATATCAGAATTCAATGATAGCGAGACATATAAGGAAATAGCAAGAATGTGGGAATATATAGAAAAACATATATGAACAAATTTCAAAAATGGTTACACTGTAAAAACCCTTATGAAGAATGATATGCAACATCAAATGCAACCTTAAAGCGAGTCTATGATACTCTTGATAAGTGGCAAGTGTAGCCGGGGCATCTGGCATGGACGCCAGATGAGCCGACTTTGAGGCAAGGACGCCGAATGGAGGCGTACCCGGCGAAATGCAGCCACGAATTATTAGAGTATCAAGACGAACGATCAGGTGCATAGATGTTGCTATCATTCGTGGAATACTGTTTTGTACACTAAAATCAAAAATGGTTGCACTGTTTATATCAAACCAGGGAGGGATAGTAATTGTCAGAGTGTCAAAATTGTACGGTTGAGAAAACTTCAAAGAAAACAGGATTTGTAGATTGTAATCAGTACAGCTCAATAAAAAATGTTATAGGTGTGATGAGTGGTAAGGGCGGGGTTGGTAAATCTACAGTATCTGTTATGATAGCAAATAGGCTGAGCGAAATGGGCAATAAGGTTGGCATTTTGGATGCTGATATGACTGGCCCCAGTATTCCGAGGCTGTTAAAGGTTAACAATAGAAAAGCAGAGGGGAGTGAGTTGGGAATATTACCAGCAGTTTCAGATAATGGTATAAAGGTCATGTCGCTAAATCTGCTTTTGGAGGATGAAGAACAACCTGTAATATGGAGGGGCCCTTTGATTGCTGGTGCAGTAAAGCAGTTCTGGACCGACGTATTCTGGGGCGATCTTGATTATCTGATAATCGACATGCCACCGGGTACAGGGGATGTAGCACTCACTGTAATGCAATCTATCCCATTGGACGGAATAGTTGTGGTGTCAGTTCCACAGGACCTTGTCTCTATGATAGTGGCAAAAGCAGTTAATATGGCTAAATCTTTAAACATTGAAGTTATTGGACTTGTAGAAAACATGAGTTATTTAATCTGTCCCCATTGCAACGAAAAGATAAATATATTTGACTATGATGAGAGAGAAAGTTTTCTTAATTCTATGGAGATACCTCTGCTTGGGGAGTTACCCATGAGTAAAGGTATAGCGGATATTACTAAAGGGACTGCTCAGTTTGACGAAGAAATAAAAAAGGATATAGATGAAATAACCAATAAGTTGGTAAACTTTATTAATAATAAGGGAGGTAATGAGAAATGAAGGTTGCAATAGCAAGTGAAGGAAATTATGTAAGCAGGCATTTTGGACATTGTGAAGGCTATAAAATATATGAAATTGCAGAAAATAATATAATTAGTAGGGAATTTATTGAAAATCCAGGACACAGGCCGGGATATCTGCCATTATTTTTAAAAGAGAGGGGTATTGATGTAATAATTAGTGGTGGGATGGGTGAGAGTGCTAAAACACTGTTTAATGAACAAAATATTGAGGTTGTAACGGGGGCTGAGGGTGAATGCGATGATGTTATATCCGACTATTTAGCAGGACGTCTGATGTCAACAGGTAAAACATGTGAAGAACATCAATACAGGGGACAATGCAATGATGATTGATAAAATAGGGTATGATAAGATCTTATGGATGAGAGAATTCCTTTAATTAAGGATTTACTGAGAAAATCAGGATACAGGCTTACAAAGCAAAAAGAGGTTATCTTAAAAGCTATATTAAATGAAAATAGACATTTAACCGTAGAAGAAATATATGAAAAAATTAAGAGACATGGCATAGGCCTGGCCACTGTATACAGGGCAATTAATATGTTTCAGGATACTGGTATTGTTAAAAGGATAGATATAAATAACAAAAGATATTACGAACTAAAAATTTATAGCAAGAAACCACTGCATATACATTTTAAATGTATGAAATGCGGGAAGGTAATTGACGTGGATAATATGGAAATTATCATAGAATATTTAAAGATTAATAATAAAGCAGAAAAATTTTATGGATTTGAAATAGATGATGCAGATATAATATTAAACGGCATATGCAAAGAATGTAAAGATTGTAATACCAGCTAATACACATATACCTTCAAGGTTATATAAAAAAGGAAGTGACTAAACCACTTCCTTTTTTACTGTATCTACATATCTTGCTGCTGAGAGACCGGCTACCAGGCCTTCACCTACTGCCTTAGCCACCTGATATGGTGCACCGGTGCAGTCACCTGCAGCAAATACTCCGGGTATATTGGTAGACATCATCCTGTCGACCTTAATTGTGCCGCCATCCATTTCTAAACCAGGAATTAATTCCGTTATAGGTGTTACTTTTTTAATCAAAAAAATACCATCAATATCTATGGATTGATTTTTCAATTGCAGGGTTTGTACTTGAATATCATCGCCTGTTATTTTCACTGGTTTATCAGATATTATTTTTACATTGTTATTTAATGAGTATATTGATTTATACAAGGGTATATAATAGACCATTTCGGCAAGTTCTGAGAGGAAATTGGCTTCTTCTTCTCCCTCATTATCCTCACTGATAACTGCCACGGTTTTATTTTTATATAGAGGACCGTCGCATGTTGCGCAATAACTGACACCTTTTCCTAAATACTTTTTTTCACCTGGAATGTATCTATTCCTTGGTATACCGGTAGCTATTATTACTGATAATGCATCAATAAAGTTATTATTTGCGTTTATTACAAAATAGTCAGAGGTTTTGAATATATTAATAACCTTATCAGGATATTCCGGTATTCTCAATTTTAAAGCATGGTCCTTATATTTTTTCAATAATTCCTCTCCTGTTATTGAGGGACATCCAAGATAATTATCCACGCTTGGAGCTTTCAACAAAGGAGAGGTTGGATTTTTACCTGTAAATACAATAACATCTTTATTTCTAATCTTGACGTTTACTGCGGCGGAAAGCCCTGCCGGGCCTCCGCCTATTACAGCAATGTCATACATTGTCTTTGCTCTCCTTGATGTATCTTGACAATTTTTCTTCCAGTTTTTCGATAGGCATATAACCCACAACTCTATCTACCAGTGCACCATTTACAAATACGGCAAGTGTTGGTATGCTCATCACGTTGTATGTGGTGGCTATTAATGGGTTTTCGTCAACGTTTAGCTTGGTTACCTTTATTTTGTCTCCGTGTCTTCTATCAAATTCTTCAAGAACGGGGGCAGTTAATCTGCATGGTGCACACCATGGAGCCCAGAAATCTACAAGGACAGCCTTGTCTTTTATAAAGACCTCAGAAGAAAAGTTAGAATCGCTTACGGTTTTTATCATTAAATATTACCTCCTTAAATACCATCCCTGGGTATATGGGTTTTACAAAATAGATATTAGCATATGTTATTAACTTTGTCAATAGTCTTTTTGTTATGGCCAAGATAGCGCAAAATTTAAGTACGAGCTTGAAGAAGGTATACATGAGATTAAGAAGATTAGTGGAGAACGATATAGACTGAAAAATAAGCTTGTAGTAAGATAAAAAATTTTTAAAAACTTACCTACAAAATCTTGACATGGACTATAAGAGATCTTATATTGCGTTATTATATTGCACGGTGTAAGCTGATATTAACGGGGCAATAGATGTCTTATTATAATGGTAACTGAAAAGGGTGTATTGATCTTTGTTAAAATATAGGTTAAAATATATATGAAAATAAATGTTAAGATTAATGGAGGTGATAAAATGGAGAGGATAGTTGGAATAGACAAAATAAGACCCAAACTGGGCGAATATCTAGAAAAAGCAGAAAAGGGCGAAGTATTAATCATATCCTCCCGTTCAGAACCCAAAGGGGTTATAATTGGTTACTCTATGTACAACGAACTGAAAACCTTGGCCCAGAAGGCTAAACAATTAGAGGTTGCTCAAATCCTTGATAAATTCAGAGACAGAGCTGAGAAAGCCGGCCTTTCTGAAGCAGAAATACAAAAAGAGATAGAGGAAGCACGAAATGCTGGCAGTGATTGATACAAATGTTTTAATCTCCGGGTTTATCAGCAACAAAAGTTTTCCTGCAAAGGTGCTTGACTTCTGGGTTTTAGATAAATTTAAACCTGTAGTAAGCAGTGAAATTATCAAAGAGTATAGTGCCGTTTTAATAAGAAATAAATTTTCGGTTTTGGGTAGCATAGAAGAAAGACTGGATTTACTGGGCAGACTTTTATCTTTTGATCAGGTAATTCTGGTAAATCCACAGCAAAAAATAAATGCAATAAAGGACGACCCAAGAGATAATATTTTTTTGGAATGTGCTGTAGCAGGGGATTGCGAGCTTATTGTATCGGGTGATCAACATTTACTTCAATTAGAAGAATACAATGGCATTAAAATAATAACGGCCAGGGATTTTATAATCAGAGTAGAAATCATAGACCGCTGAAGTTAAAACTCTACGGCTTGTAGCCGCACTATGACCAGCCTGAGTGTCTGACCTGAAGGACAAAGGTATAAAGATGCCACGTTATCGATAAAAAGTCTCTTGTACCTCTCGGATGGTGATGTTTTTAAAAATCCAAAAGTACGTGACGCGATCATAAATATTAAATTTATTGACAACTAATTAACAATATTGTATACTATTTATGGCAGAAATATAAAAGATATTATGTTGATTTGTCAGGAATAAAGGTATCAAGAAGATGCCGAAACAAAGGCCATGAAGGTCTGGCGTAAATCGCCTGTGCTTTCGTGGCCTTTTTTGTGTGAATAATAAAATATATACATCAATTGACTCAGATGGGAGGAATCTAGGATGTATCAAAATCAAGCAGAGTGGGAAAAGGCAGTGGAATTTCACGGGCATGAGTGCCCGGGCCTTGCGATTGGTGTCAGGGCGGTGGAAGCTGCAAAAACAAAAATGGGCATTACTTTTTCTAAGGATGAGGAAATTGTATGCGTTACAGAAAACGATGCATGCGGTGTGGATGCAATCCAGGTGCTGACGGGGTGCAGCCTTGGTAAAGGCAATCTTATATACAGAGGCACCGGCAAACAGGCATTCACCTTTTTCAAGCGGAAGACTGGTGAAGGATTAAGAATAGTGTTAAAACCCTTTCGCATAGAAATGGACAGAGAGCAGCGCCAGGAGTTTATTTTGAATGCCAGCCTGGAAGAAATTTTTGATTTCAAAGCGCCTCATTTTAGTGTGCCGGAAAAAGCAAGGATATTTTCCAGCATAATATGCGAAATTTGCGGCGAAGCAGTTCCTGAACACAAGGCAAGGATTCAGGATGGAAAAAAGGTTTGCCTTGATTGTTTCAAGGAATACAGCAGGGGCTGGTAAGATGGATGTTTTATATTATGATGATTTATGGAGGCCGAAGAAAAGCGGTCAGAACACCAGCCAGCAGTTCTGGGACAGCAGGGCCGACCATTTTTGCACAAATGCCTACTGCAAAAGTGCGGCGGAGCGCGTAAGCAAACTCATAGCGATGCTGACTGAAAAAGGGATGCTCACAAAAAACAGCTCTGTGCTCGATATAGGCTGCGGTCCCGGTACATATGCTGTGGAAATAGCAAAGCGCGCAAAAGAAGTTGTGGGCATTGACATATCTCCCAAAATGCTGGAGTATGCAGAAAAAAACAGAAAAAATGAGAAATTGGAAAACCTG
The DNA here is from genome assembly GCF_008274215.1 of Calorimonas adulescens. NCBI lineage: Bacteria > Bacillati > Bacillota > Clostridia > Thermoanaerobacterales > Thermoanaerobacteraceae > Calorimonas > Calorimonas adulescens. The sequence continues at coordinate 10,349 of NZ_VTPS01000020.1, forward strand.
AAATTTATGAAGCTCGATTGGGAACAGGTTTTGCTGGAAGAATGGAATTGGGAGATGCGTTTTGATCTTGCTTTTGCATCCATGTGTCCCGCCATAAACAGCAAAAATGCGCTGGAGAAAATGATTCGTACCAGCAGAGGATATTGTTTCATGAGCACTTTTGCCAGAAGGGAGGAAAGTATCCGGGACAGGCTGGCGGAAGAACTGATACCGAACTGGGACTTAAAAAATCAGGGGAATGGTGTTTACTGCTGTTTTAATATTTTATGGCTCATGGGGTATTATCCCGAAATCACTTATGTGGATTCCTGCTGGGAAAATAAATTCAGTTTCCGAGAAGCGGTTGAATATTATTGTAATGCTTTGCCCATACCGGGTGGCCCCTCGAAAGCTCAAAGAGAATTTATTGAAAATTACTTAAAAACTCTGGACGAAGGTGGGTTAATAACAGAGAAAGTGAAAATGAAATTTGCGTGGATATACTGGAAAGTATAAACGCTTGATTCAGTGAATTATATAAAAAAGTAAAGGAATTGAGGAACGGTGAAACAGGAAGTGTCAGCCATCACAAATTTACGTCAAACAGGCTTATATCAACAATATACGGGCAGAAAGAAGTTTGTTATTTTACTTTTGGCATTGCTGACGGTAGCCCTGTCGGTTATTGCCGTTAATGCCGGTTCCATGGACGTAAGCCCGTACCAGATTTTTATGACACTGCTTGGGCGGGGAAGCGGCATTTCCGATGTGGTTATCTGGAATATCCGATTGCCCAGGGTTCTTGCGGGCATTATCGCAGGCTCTGGCCTTTCGGTAGCAGGATGCGTGATGCAGAACAACCTGAGAAACCCTCTGGCGTCTCCCTCAACTCTGGGCATATCCAACGCCGCTGCTTTTGGGGCAAATATTGCGATTATTGTATTTGGAGCAGGGAGCATTCAGAGTTCCAACACGGATGCGGTAATTATAAACAACCCTTACGCTGTAACAGCTTCGGCTTTTATGTGGGCTATGGTGGGTACCCTGGTTATTATACTTTTGGCCAGGCTGCGCGGCTTTTCGCCGGAGGCAATGGTGCTGGCAGGGGTTGCGATTGGCTCGCTTTTTTCTGCGGGCACAATACTGATTCAGTATTTTGCCCAGGATGTGCAGGTGGCGGCAATGGTGTTCTGGACCTTTGGAGATTTGGGAAGGGCTTCGTGGAAGGAAGTCGGTATTATGGCTTTCCTGGTGATTGTTTCCATTGTTTACTTTATGTTCAAGAGGTGGGACTACAACGCTCTAGACACCGGTGAAGAAACCGCCAAGGGACTAGGGGTAAATGTGGACAGAGTGCGGCTTGAGGGGATGTTTGTCGCTTCCCTGATAACTGCCGTTACCGTGTCTTTCCTTGGGATCATCGGATTCATAGGGTTGGTGGGGCCGCAAATAATCAGGAGGATAATAGGCGCAGACCATAGATTTCTAATTCCGGGATCCGCACTTATGGGGGCGCTCCTGCTCCTTTGCTCTGACACCCTGGCCAGGACAATTATTGCGCCGGTAGTGCTGCCCGTAGGGGCCATCACTTCCTTTCTGGGAGCGCCGCTGTTTTTGTATCTGCTGGCAAGGGGGTATCGAAAGCGATGATTTTATCGGTGAACGGATTGAAATTCAAATATCCAGGCCGCCGGGTGCTTCAGGATATTGATTTTTCCGTAGAAAAAGGGGATTGCCTTGCGATACTGGGCACCAACGGGGTCGGCAAATCCACCCTTTTAAAATGTATCAACCGAATCTTAAAACCGCAATCGGGGGCGGTATACATTCAGGAAGATGAGATATTTAAGCTCAGCCGCAATGAGCTGGCGCAGAAAGTGGGTTATGTGGCGCAGAAGCACGAAGGTGCAAGACTCACTGTATTCGATGCGGTGCTGCTAGGCAGGAAGCCATATATTAAATGGGATGCCAGCCCGAAAGACATGGAAGTAACCCGCAGGGTCTTGAAATTGATGGAGCTGGAGGATTATTCCCTCAGGTACTTGGATGAATTGAGCGGAGGAGAGCTGCAAAAGGTGGTAATAGCCCGGGCTCTGGCTCAGGAGCCGAATATTCTCCTGCTCGATGAGCCCACCAGCAACCTTGATTTGAAAAATCAGGTTGAAGTCATCGCTATCATAAAGAAAGTGGTGAAAGAGCAGCAGATTGCCGCAATTGTAACCATGCATGACATAAATCTTGCAATCCGCTTTGCGGACAAATTCATTTTCCTTAAAAACGGCACCATATTTGCAGCCGGCGGCGTAGAAATAATTACTCCTAAAAACATCGAGAGCGTATATTCCGTTCCGGTGGCAGTCGAAAAATTCAACAATATACCCGTGGTCTTACCGCTTTAAATTTCGGCTTCGATGTTCGAGGAAGCCTGAAATTCGGCATATGCCCTGTGTAACAATTTGAATTATGGGAGGTCGTGAATTATGCGAAAAAAAAATTTCTTTTTATTACTTGCAGCGTTGCTCATATCTGCCTTTTTATTGAGCGGCTGCGGCTCCGGCAATGTACAGAAGCGGCAGAATGCTTCAGAAAAGATTACTGTTACTGATATGGTGGGGAGAAAAGTTTCTGTAACATTGCCCGTAGAACGGGTAGTGGCTATTGGGCCGGGGGCCCTGAGACTTTACTGTTATGTAAACGGTGCGAGCAAGGTAGCGGGAGTGGAACAGCTTGAAAAGGATAACCCCATAGGCAGGCCGTATATCCTGGCGAATCCTTCGCTGGCAGATTTACCTGTCATCGGCCCAGGTGGCCCCAACAACGCTCCTGATCCGGAGAAAATACTAGCTGTGAAGCCTGACGTTATTTTCAGTATGTACACTTCAGATAAGGCTTCTGTGGATGCTCTGCAGGAAAAAACCGGCATACCGGTGGTGGCCCTCAGCTATGGAAAAGTGTCCACCTTTGATCCGGATGTTTATGCTTCTTTGAAACTGATAGGCAAAATAATGGGGCGAGATGATAGGGCAGAGGAATTAGTAGCCTATATGGAAAAATGCAGGCAAGACCTCAATGGCCGTACCAAAGATATTCCGGAAAATGAAAAGCCATCCGTTTATATAGGTGCCCTGGGCGCAAGAGGAACGCACGAAATCGAAAGTACCCAGGGGAAGTATTCTCTGTTCGAAGCCATAAACGCCAGGAATGTGGTGGATGAGACCGGTAAAACGGGTTCCATCATGATAGATAAGGAGAAATTGATTCAATGGGACCCCGACATAATTTTTATCGATAGAGGCGGATATGCAATGGTACAACAGGATTATCAAAAAAATCCGGAATTTTACGGAGCTTTGTCTGCTGTCAAAAAGGGCAAAGTGTATGCACAGCTGCCTTATAATTATTACCACACAAATATCGATACTGCCATGGCTGACGCATACTATCTGGGAAAAGTGATATATCCAGAGCAGTTTAAGGATGTGGCTCCGGAGGAGAAAGCCGATGAAATATATCAAATCCTTCTGGGAAAACCGCTCTACGCCCAAATGGCAAAGGATTTTGGAGGTTTTGGCAAGCTGACACTGCCGTGAATTCAAAATGGCCAAACAACAATTGACACACAACGGTTATTGATATATAATTCACATAGAAGGAATTTATTGGCCAGAAGGTCAAATATGTTCTTGCACATATAGATTATTATATCATTGTTGAAAAAAGCCATGAAGGTAGCTGTATGTAACAGCAAATTTCATGGCTTTTTATTTTGAATTTTTATTGAGGGAGGTAAAATGATGTACAACAGAGCAACAAGGAATATTGTTTTGAGTGCGTTGTTTATAGCACTTGGTATAATTATACCAATATTATTTCATGCCGTAGGCATGGGGTCCGTGTTTTTGCCAATGCATATTCCTGTAATTTTAGCAGGTTTTTTTCTCGACCCGTTATATTCTATATGCGTGGGGGCACTCACACCAATCCTGAGTTCTCTGATGACAGGAATGCCGCCATTGATTCCTACGCTGCCAATTATGGTATTTGAGTTAAGCACCTATAGTTTATTAGTAAGTATAATTTATAAAAAACTCAAGCAGAACGTTTTTACTTCACTGATCGTCTCTATGCTGGCTGGCAGAGTGGTTGCCGGTCTGGTAGCATGGGTTTTGGTTACTTTCTTCTCGGTGAAGATGCTGCCTCCATTGGTGTATATATATACCAGCATAGTCAATGGTATTCCTGGGATTATTATTCAGCTCATATTGATACCCATAATTGTAATGCTTGTTGAAAGGAGACTGAAGCATGGATAATTTAAAATATTTTGACGATATAGCGCAAAAATGGGATGAGATTGTCAAACATGATTATAGCAAAATTGATTTTGTCCTGGATATGCTTGATATGGCTGAAGGAGATAAGGTGTTAGACGTTGGTACTGGTACAGGAGTTCTTATACCACTTCTTTTGAAAAGGGTGGGAGACAAAGGTAGCATTACTGCTATTGATATATCAAAAGAGATGCTTAAGGTGGCAAAAAAGAAATATAATTATCCAAATGTCAGCTTTATAGAAGCCAATATAGAAAATTTTTCTGCTAAAGATAAGTCATATGATTACATATTTTTTTATTCTGTTTTTCCTCATATAGGGGATAAAGCAAAGGCTGTTGAGAATGCCCGTAGGCTTTTGAAAGATAATGGCTATATTATAATTTTTCACTCAGAAAGCCGTAGGGCTATAAATGAACTTCACAGTCAGATACCTGGTTTATCAGATCATTTTTTGCCACCTATAGATGAAATAATGGACATATTGGATAAGAACCATATGGAGTGTGTTGAAAGTATAGATAATGAGGATATGTTTTTGGTTATTGGGAGAAATAGGCTTGCTTAAAGAACTTTATGTTAGGGGTTTGAAACGGCACTACATTACTATTGAGAAAACTTCCGAGATGAGAGAAGTAAAACACTATTATCAAAAAGGGATTTTAGCCAGGAATAGTATAGACAAATAGATTTTAATGTCAATTCTAATTTAATATATCCCCCCCTTGTACAAGGGGGATATATATTATAAAATCAATTAGAGTGCTTTCTTTTTACGCTCATTTATACCTAATCGTTCCTTTAAAGCCTGCTGCAATAATTGAGAGAAGTTTATTTCAGCTTTCTCAGCCGCATCGTTTAACCATTTAGGCAATGTCAGGGTCTTTTTTACAGCTTTGTTTGCCATCTCGTCCCTAACAGGAGGCATGTAGACCTCAACAGGTACAACAAAAGAGCCTTCCGGAGCGTGTATTTTCTCGGGCGGGGTGGGCTGTGGTATGAAGTTACCATCCTCTTCCATACCATATAGGTGCAGTTCCAGAGCATCCTTGGCCATAGCAAGGGCATCTTCAAGGGTATCACCCTCGGTTATACAGCCAGGTAAGTCAGGGAATGTTATAACATAACCTTTTATATTGCCGGGCTCAAACACAGCGGAGAATATATATTTATCCATAACATTACCTCCTTGATATATTCACAAATTATTCTTACAAACATGATATCATTTTAAACCTGCCTGCTTAAAGATATTATTTAAAGTTTTCGGGTCAAGGTCTTTGTTGTGGTTAGGAATAGTGACCTTACCGGGTTTTATGGGATGGATAAGCTGGATATGTGAACCACGTTGGTTTTTTACAATCCAGCCGTCTTTATACAAAATTTTAAGGACTTCTTTAGGCTTCATTAATTTTTTCCTCCCAACAACAATATTTTAACACGTGTAAATAGCACGTGTCAAGAATACTTTATCTATTATTGCCTCTCAGATGAACAGTACACAATAAAAATATTTTTACTGATATTTATAAGTGCTTTTCATGTTTATATTTGAGAAAAGGAATATACTGGCATGACATTTCGGGGTATCCATTACAGATATCCTGAATGGCTTATCTATACCACTACCTTTACATTTAACACAATATAGCTTATATTTATAATAACATAATAAAAGTCGCACATCTATAGATTTAGTAAGGTGATGTGTTATGAAGAAACTAAATGAGATATACGAAGCGCTATTAGAGCTTGTCAAAGACTATAAAGATGGTGTCTGCGCCTTTGACATAAGTTCCAGGACAGGGATTGATAGGAGCACAGCCAGTAGATATTTAAATGAGCTATGCAAGATGGGAAAGGTTGAAAAGGTTAATGGGCGTCCTGTGCTTTACAAGCCTTGCGATGTAAAAAGTTCTGAGTCCATAGATAAAGCGGGAGAGAAGAATGTTGCGGGTTCGTTAGATATGCTTGTTGGTGCTGACATGAGCCTCAAGACGGCTGTGCAACTGGCAAAGGCTGCGGTACTTTACCCTCCTCATGGTCTCTATACACTTATTTTTGGAGAGACTGGAGTGGGAAAATCCATGTTTGCTGAGGCCATGTACAGGTTTGCTTTAGAGTCTGGTGTATTATCGCTGGATGCACCTTTTATTAGTTTTAACTGTGCAGATTATGCAGACAATCCACAGCTTTTGGTGGCACAGCTTTTTGGCGTAAAGAAGGGTACGTACACCGGGGCAAATACGGACAGGCCTGGCCTTTTTAAAAAGGCTGATGGTGGCATAATTTTTTTGGATGAGATACACCGCCTTCCACCGCAGGGGCAGGAAATACTCTTTACCTATATGGACAAGGGATATTACAGGCCGCTGGGTGAGACAGAAGAAATTGTAAAAGTGAGTGTAAGGATAATTGCTGCTACTACTGAAGAACCTGATTCTTTTTTGTTAAAAACGTTTACAAGAAGGATACCAGTCCTTATAAACCTTCCGCCGCTGCGTGACAGGAGTCTTTCGGAGAGGTTCAGCCTGGTAAGCAACTTTTTAAGAGAAGAAGCGAGAAGGGTAAACAGGGGTATCTATGTGGACAAAAACTCCTTTATATCTTTTCTCCTGTATGACTGCCCGGGAAATGTGGGGCAGTTAAAGAGCGACATTCAGATAGCATGTGCCAGGTCCTTTTTAAATTTTAAGTCGCAAAACAGAGATTATCTTTTTATCTCATCAGATGATGTTCCATCCTATGTGAAACGTGGTACTATGAAGGTCCATGAATACAGAGATGAGATTGATGCTGTTTTACCTGAGGCAGATGATATACTCTATTTTTCATCAGACGGTGATATGGACTATACAACTATTTCTGATGACGGAGATGAGTACTTTTATGATGCAATTGAGAAAAAACTTAATATATTGAAGGAAAGTGGTATCGGTGAAGAGGAGATAAACCAGATATTAAATGGTGAAATTGAGAAGCATTTTAAAAAATATATACAGAAGATGCCTGGTAGATACCGGAAAGACCAGATATCTAAGATTGTCGGTGAAAATGTGATAAATGCAACAGAGACTATACTCAATATGGCAGAGGAAAGGCTGGGAAGGTATATGGATGAGCGGATATTTTTTGGCCTGGCCCTTCACCTGCAAAAAACCATAAACCGCATAAAGTCTGGAAGCCGTATATATAACCCAAGGACAAACTTTATACGGGTAAATTACCCGGATGAGTTTATGACAGCCATGGAGGCAGCAAGGATAATCGACAGGACGTTTAATATTGAAACCCCGTTGGATGAAATAGGCTATCTTGCCATGTTTTTTGTCCAGGATTCCAATACAGCAGAATCAAAAGAAGATGGGAAAGTGGGCATACTGGTGGTAATGCATGGCAATTCAACAGCAAGCAGTATGGCCCAGGTTGCCAATGAACTTGTAGGAGTAGAACACGCAATAGGCCTTGATATGCCGCTGAGTTTAAACCCAGAAAAGATGTATGATATTGTGAAAGAAAACGTGATAAAAGCCGATGAAGGTAAAGGTGTTTTACTGCTTGTTGATATGGGGTCGTTGAAAAACTTTGGGGATATAATATCTGAGGAGACCAGTATAGACGTAAAAACTGTGGACATGGTAACAACAATAATGGTTATAGATGCGTGTCACAAGGCAGTACTTGGTAAGGACTTGAATGATATATACGAATCTGCTCTTAAGATAAACAACAGGAGTTTGCCAATTAAAAAACAGGAAAAGGACAGGATAGAAAATATAATCATAACTGCCTGCTTTACGGGTAAAGGTGCAGCAGAAGAATTAAAGAAAATACTTAAGGACGAGTACCTGAAAGATGTAGATAACATACGTATAATATCAATGGAATTCATTGACAAGATTCATTTCAAAAATTCTGTTGAAAAATATAGAGAAAGTTATAATATTTTAGCTATAGTAGGCACATTGGACTTTTCATTTGCAGGTATTCCATTCATACCGGCCGTAGACCTTCTTACCGGGAAAGCCAGGGATACCATCATGAGGATAAAGGATGAAGCCAATACCTTTGATGATATCAGGTCTTCGCTGAAAGGGTATTTTAATTCCATAGATGGAGAGGAATGTTTTAAGGTTGCCGGACGGACAGTGGATGATATTGAAGGTGCATTAAATATCAAGCTGATGCCCGATGTAAAGATAGGTATAATGCTACACCTGTGTTTTCTTGCGGAAAAACTCTCTTCCGGCGGTACAGAAAATACATTTGAGGGTATAGAGGATTATGTTGAGATACACAATAATCAGATGAAAATAATAAAGGCTAACTTAAAAGAAATTGAGGAATTATGTAGTGTAGATATTGGAATCCATGAGTGTGCATATCTCTGCCGCATGTTTCTTGAAAACGCTATTGAATCGGTATAAAATTTACAGTGTGTAAAGTGTGCATTTATAACTGCACACTTTTTTGATAGATATCCATTGAAGATCTCCCTTATAAACTGGACTTTTAAAGCATTTCAAGCTTATAACTTTCTGGCATGAAAATTGCTACTATAGTAGTGTGTGAAGGAGGTGAGAGTGTGAAAAAAATTATGCTGGTTTGCTCTTCAGGCTCATCAACAAGCCTTCTTGTAAAAAAGATGCAAGAAGCTGCTGCTAAGAAAGGGATAGATGATGTGGAGATTTTTGCTGCCTCTCAGGCTGATGCCAAGGCACACTATGATGACGTGGATGTTTTACTCCTCGGGCCGCAGGTAAGATACCTCTACAATGAACTCAAAAAGAGCCTGGAGGGCAAAAAACTAGCTATAGACGTAATTAATAGTAGAGATTACGGGATGATGAACGGTGAGGTTGTCCTGGATCGGGCCTTAAAACTGATTGAAGGGAAAAACTAATAACTTGAAAGGGGGATTTCAATGGATACATTTATAAATTTTATGGATGAGCATTTTGTACCTGTGGCAGCAAGGATTGGTTCACAGAGACACCTGTTAGCTATTCGTGATGGTTTTGCAGCCGTGATGCCTATTACACTTGCCGGTGCTTTTGCTGTACTTATCAATAACACATTATGTGTGTGGATTCCCGCACTGAAATTTTTGGTACCTATAAACAATGCTGTGTGGGCTGGTACATTTGCTATAATGACCATATTTGTGGTGTTTGCAACGGGGTATAATCTGGCAAAAAGTTACGACGAGGATGCTCTTGCCGCCGGCCTTATATCGTTAGCCTCATTTATTGTTACACTTCCACAGACAGATGGGGGACTAAAAGTAAACTATTTAGATGCCACTGCACTGTTTACAGGCCTGATAGTGGCAATCATATCGACAGAAATATTTGTAAGGCTTACAAAGGCACACATAGTTATCAACATGCCCGGAGACATACCACCTGCTGTTGGCAGGGCGTTTGCAGCTTTAATCCCTGGTTTAGGAAGTATATTTTTGTTTGGCATAGTCGCTGCTATAATCTCTGCATCTGGTGCTGGAAGCCTATATGACATAATATTAAAGACAATACAGACGCCACTCCAGAATATAGGTCAGGGTGTCGGATCTGCAATGCTCGCCACATTCCTTATAACACTCTTCTGGTTCTTTGGGCTTCACGGTGCAAACCTTTTAGACCCCGTGATGAATGTTGTTTATGTCCCTGCACTGCAAGCAAATGCTGCGGCAGTCCAAGCTGGCGCTCACCCTCAGTTCCTTATTACAAGGGTGTTCTTTGACGTATTCTGTCATCTTGGAGGTTCGGGAGCTACCCTGGGACTTCTTGTAGCTATAATACTTGTTGCTAAGAGGAGAAAGGATTTGAAAACGTTAGCAAGGTTGGCTCTACCAGCTGGCATATTTCAGATTAATGAACCAGTAATATTTGGACTACCTATAGTCTTGAACCCAATTTTATTTATACCCTTTATAATAGTTGAGCCTGTGCTTACTTTAATTGCATATATAGCTACAGCCATAGGACTTGTGCCACCGACATATGTGGCTATACCGTGGACATCACCTGTGGGTGTGGGCGCATTTCTTGCGACTGGCGGGAGCTGGACAGCAGCACTTGTAGCTATAATAAACCTGATAGTTGCGACCTTGATTTACATGCCATTTGTCATGCTCTTAGACAGGCAAAAGGTAGAAGAAAAGGAAGAAGCAGTATCAAAGTAACGGACAATGTGTCCGTTACTTTGACTTATTATATAATTTAAAAACTCTGACATTATATTTAAGGAGAGATTATGATGGACCTTGAAAGAGACATACTTAACCTCATAGCTTATAGTGGTGAAGCTCGAAGCCTTGCTATGGAAGCTATAGGATATGCTAAAAATGGAGAATATGAAAGGGCTGAAGAGAGTCTCAATGAAGCTGATGAAAAACTTGCAATGGTACATGATATGCAGACAAAACTTCTGCAGAGGGAGGCATCTGGAGAGAGCTTTTCCATGTCAATCCTTCTTGTACATGCGCAGGATCATCTTATGAATGCCATAACAATACACACACTGGCAAAGGAGTTTTTAGATGTATTTAAGAGGCTAAATGAACTGGAAAGGGAGAAAGAGCGGTGCAAATGAGAGAACTCGGAATATCTGTTTATCCAGAAAAAGCTGATATAGAAGACAACCTTAGGTATATAGATACAGCGTCAAGATATGGTTTTACACGGATATTTACCAATCTTATATCTATAGAAGAAAGTGGAGATATACTGGATAGATTCAAGAAGATATGTGCTTTTGCCAATGAAAAGGGTATGAACGTGATTGCAGATATAAACCCTGGTGTGCTTAAAACGCTAAATATTGGTGTTGGGGATATGAAGCTTTTTCATGATCTGAATCTATACGGTATAAGACTTGATACTGGCTTTAGTGGACTGGAAGAGAGTATGATGACTTTTAATCCATATGGTTTGAAGATAGAAATAAATATGAGTTCTGGGACCAAGTATCTTGAGACGATTATGGAATACAAGCCAAATGTTGAAAATCTGTTAGGATGTCACAACTTCTACCCACTTAAGTATACAGGGATTTCACGAGAACACTTTATGCGTTGTTCTGAGGTCTATAAAAGGTATGGTATAAAGACAGCTGCATTTGTGACATCGCCAAGTTCAACATTTGGGGCCTGGCCAGATAATGACGGGCTTTGCACATTGGAGGAACACAGGGGCCTTCCCATAGACACTCAGGCTAAAGACCTTTTTAATACCGGACTTATAGATACTGTAATTATAGGTGACTGCTTTGCATCTGACGAAGAACTAAAGATCCTCGGAGAGATGGACAAGAATATACTGACATTTAACGTTGAATTAAATGAAGGTATATCTGAAATAGAGAAAAAGATAGTCTTAGATGAACTTCACATCAACCGCGGAGACATATCGGAGTATGTAATAAGGTCTACGCAGAGCAGGGTTAAATACAGTGAATATGAATTTAAACTTTTTAATCCCAAAGAAATTATAAAAAAGGGGGACATACTCATACAAAGCTCCCTGTATCAAAGATATGCTGGTGAGCTGCAGATAGCCTTAAAAGACATGAAAAACAGTGGCAAGACAAATGTGGTTGGCAGAATAGCTAAAGAAGAGATATACCTTCTTGACTACCTCAGACCATGGCAAAAATTTAAATTAAAACTGAGATGACGGAGGCGTGATACGATGAAATACCAATTTCCAGAAGGTTTTTGGTGGGGCAGTGCCTCATCGGCAGCTCAGATGGAAGGAGCATCACAAGAAGGAGGGAAAGGTTCAAATGTATGGGACTACTGGTACACACAAGAACCCAATGTGTTCTATAATGGTGTAGGGCCTCAGACTGTAACAGACTTCTATCACAGATACGAAGAAGACATAAAGCTCATGAAAGAATTTGGCCACAACTCCTTCAGGACATCAATCTCATGGTCAAGACTCATACCTGAGGGGAAAGGTGAAATCAATCAAGAGGCAGTAAAATTCTATAACAACGTAATAGATCAACTCATAGCTAATGAAATAGAACCGTTTATGGCCCTCTTTCACTTTGACATGCCGTGGGAGATGCAGAAGATAGGAGGTTTTGAAAACAGAGATGTAGTAGAAGCATATAAAGACTATGCCGGTGCGTGCTTCAAACTGTTTGGAGACAGGGTAAAGTACTGGTTTACATTCAATGAACCCATAGTGCCGGTAGAGGGAGGCTATCTAAACCAGACCCACTACCCACGCAAGCAGGACTTTAAGGCAGCCGTGCAGGTAACCTACAATACAATGATAGCCCAGGCGAAAGCCATAGAAGAATATAAAAAGCAGCATCAAAGTGGTAAGATAGGTGTTATACTGAACCTGTCTCCAGTATATCCAAGGAGCGATAATCCTTTTGACGAAGAAGCGGCCTACATAGCAGACCTGTTTCACAATAGAAGCTTTTTAGACCCGTCGATAAAAGGGGAATACCCTGAAAAGCTCATAGAAATAATAAAAAGATACAACCTTATGCCTGACATCCAGCCGGGAGACAAAGAGCTTATAAGACAAAACACCATACAGATATTAGGTGTAAACTACTACTCACCGAGGAGAGTAAAGGCAAAAGAAACACTACCCAACCCATACTCCCCTATTACCCCTGAATGGTTCTATGACAACTACGAAATGCCGGGCAGGAAGATGAACCCGTATAGGGGGTGGGAGATATATGAAAAGGGAATATATGACATAATGATAAGGATAAGAGACGAATACGGCGACATAGAAAGATACGTATCAGAAAACGGTATGGGAGTAGAAAATGAAGACAGGTTTATAAAAGATGGAATGGTACAGGATGATTACCGCATAGAATTTGTAAAAGAGCACCTGAAATGGCTGTATAGATCCATTCAAGAGGGGTGTAACGTAAAGGGATATCATATGTGGACATTTATAGATAACTGGTCATGGCTCAATGCCTTTAAAAACAGGTATGGCTTTATATCCCTTGATTTAAAGACGCTTAAGAGAACGCCCAAAAAGAGTGCTTACTGGTTTAAAGAGATGACAAAAAATAACGGTTTTGAAGAATAGGTTTATTGCATAAATATTTTTATTTGAATAACTGCAATAAATTTAATTATACCATTTCTCCATTCATAACTTTTTTGCACCTTAAGTATAACAAAGGAATGTGAGTTAAAATTTCAATATAAGGAGGTATCCAGAATAGGATACCTCCTTATATATATGCAGGCATATTTTATGCTCAGATTACCCGGTATTAGCTGTTTCCGGTTTTGTTAGTTGGGGAATACTTTATTATTTCTACATCCTGGATAACTATCATCAATCCCTCTTGAATCATTTCATCTAGTACATCTATAATTTGCATTATTTTCTCTTCCTTATCTACTATTTCTATGACAATGGGAAGGTCTTCAGATAACCTGAGTATTCTTGAGGTATGTATTCTACTATTAGCACCATAACCCTCTATGCCCCTGATTATAGTGGCACCGGCCATATTGTTTTCCTTTATTTTCTTTAGTATAGCATGATAAAGAGGTTCCCCATGCCAGTGGTCTGATTCCCCTATAAATATTTTTAATAACTTACCCTTGCCCTCAATTTTCAAAATGTTCACCCCCATAAAGACCTATGCCAGTATTTGAGCACAAATCCTTCCAAGCCATACAGCCGTTATACCCAATCCTATGTTCAAGAGTATATTTATAAGTGCCAAAACATTACTACCATCACTGAGCATGATAGCTGTTTCATAACTAAGGGTGGAAAAAGTCGTAAAACCTCCCATAAAGCCAGTGGTCAAAAATATGCGGAGTTCGGCTGATAAAGGGAACACTGCCGTAGCAGCCTCCATAATAAAACCTATAAGGAAACACCCTGACACGTTTACCAGCAAAGTGCCCATTGGTATATTACTGCTAAAATAAGTCTCGGCCCATCCTGAAATTAAATACCTTAGTATGGAGCCAATGAAACCTCCAATACCTACTAAAAGTACTCTGCCCAAATCATATCCCCTTTCGCTTAAAAATAAATAAACTCCTATTATGGCTCTTGCCGTAATAGGAGTTATCATCTGTAAGAACAGCTATAGTGAACTCCATCACTTTTATGCCCATTATAATATAGATATGCCAATTTTTCAAGTTTGTTTTCATGTTATTCATGTCAATATTTTTTAAAATATGCTTGCACGTGCGGGGAGATTATGTTAAAATAATAGTACAAAATATTGTATATTGTATAGGTGATAGCTATGATAGATAAGCAGCTCCTGACCAAAAACGGAATAGCGGTATTGAGACTTGCGAGGGAGTTAATTTCACTGCGGCCTGGCCAGCGCATAGAGACAGTGGGGGACTATGCTGATAAGCTGGACCTGGGTAGGGGTACAATACAGTCAGCCTTAAAATACTTAGAGGATTCGGGAGCAGTGAAGCTGGATGCAAGAGGTCACCTGGGAACGTATATAGAAAGTATAGAATATAAGAAACTGTGGGAGGTGGCAGGTCTAAGGAGCATAACGGGTGTTATGCCGCTGCCCTATTCCAGGAGGTACGAGGGCCTGGCCACAGGCCTATACAAGACATTTGAAAAGGCCGATATCCCCTTTAATATGGCCTACATGAGGGGAGGATATAGAAGGGAAGAGGCATTAGAGCAGGACAAGTATGATTTTGCTGTAATGTCTATGCTTGCAGCAGAACTCAATATAGCCTCAGGGAAGGATATGGAGATAGCTATGGACTTTGGTCGATATTCTTACGTGGGAGGTCATAAGGTTCTTTTCTCAAATCCTAAAAACAATGAAATAATGGACGGTATGAAGGTTGCATTAGACAGTAGCTCTGTAGACCATTTCATACTTACATGTTATGAATGTGAAGGTAAACAGGTTGAGTATGTAGAATTGAGCTACAACCAGATTTTAAAGAGCCTTATGGATGGCAAGATTGATGCAGCAGTGTGGAATATAGATGAGGTGATAGACAGGGGATTGAATATACCGTATTATGACCTTAAAAATCCCAAGATATTTGAACTTAATGAGAAGGATACAGTGGCTGCTATAGTAGTAAAAAAGTCTAACTGGGGTATAGGCGGGATATTAAAGCATGTAATAGATAAGGACTTTGTGATGAATGTTCAGAATAAAGTGTTAGCAGGCGAGATACTTCCGGCATATTAAATATTTTATATAGTAATATACAAAGTTCTGTATATTGAATGGAGGTGCTGAGTTGAACGCTATAGACAGGGTAAACATACTCTATGAAAGTGAGGTTATCTCAGCCGATGTGAAAGACACGGTGCTTAGGGTCATAGAATGGCTTGGTGAGAGGAAGGTTGGCATAGACTCTGACAATGGGCAGATGTTTCTGACACACCTTGCCATGTCACTTGAAAGGGTTTGCAAAGGGGAAGAAGTGGATGCCCTGCCCGATGCAATGATGGATGAGGTCAAGTCCAGCAGGGGGTATATCCTTGCTTTAGAGTTTATTGAATATATGGAGGGTATACTAAACAGGAAGCTTCCGGAGAGTGAAAAAGGATATATACTTTTGCATCTTTCAATACTTCAAGAAAAGGAGGATCAGCATGATTAAGATTGCAGTAGGAGGGGCTATAGACAGACAGAAGGTGGCAGAGGCGATAAAGAAAGCAGGAGGTGATAGGGTAGAGGCAAAGGTTATGGCCGACATTGAGGCGGCCATGGCAGTCAAAAATGGCCAGGCCGAATACTACTTCGGTGCCTGTGCTACAGGTGGCGGCGGTGCCCTTGCTATGGCTATGGCACTTCTTGGGGCACAAAAGTGCGCCACTGTATCCATGCCGGGAAGGCCACCAAAGGAAGAAGAGGTTGTAAAGGTGGTAGAACAGGGCAAGGTAGCCTTTGGTTTTACCAATGACCACATCGATAGGGCAGTACCTATGATTTTAAGTGCCATATTTAAAAAGAAGGGGGAACAGTAAATGAATATTGTGGTAATTGCAGCTATAGGTGCACTGGCAGCTATACTGGCCCAGAAGGGTATAGCAGTGTTTAACGACGGGCTTCGTCCTATAATGCCTGAGTATCTTGAGGGAAGAATGACCAAGGCAGAGCTTGCTGCCACCAGTTTTGCCATGAGCTTTGGACTTGTAATAGGTTTTGGCATACCGGTCTCCATTGGTGCAGCAATACTTTTGGTTCACAGCATACTTCTGGGTACAGACATCATTGGCACATGGTCCCCGGAAGGCAACACAGGAAGCATCATAGCAGGAGTAATAGGGGCAGTATATGGTGTGGGGCTTTTGCTTGGACTTCAATGGATAGTAACCTTATTTAAATCGTTACCAGTAAACATATTTGATGCCATGGGTGCAGTGGGTACACCGGTAGTGCTTGCCTTTGCAGCGTTTCCAGCCCTGGCTGTTGCTCTTCAACATGGCATTTCAAATGGAATAATCACCCTTTCAATATCAGCGCTGGTCAGGATTCTGATTGTCAGATTCAGCCCGTTTGCAATTGGTGGAGCCAATATTTCATTAAATCCTGATGGGATGGCCATGTTAGCAGGTATGATTATGCTTATAATATATGGCGCTCAAGAGAAGGCCACAGATGATACTAACTTGGCTACACTTTTTACTGGCAGGGTGGCAAGAATAAAGAAGAATGTATGGATACTTGCTGTAATGGGAGCACTGGTTGCTGCAGCAACAGCTATGCATCTGCTTGCAGGTGACCCTATTTCATTGAACCTTGTAAAAGAAACAAAGTACTCTGATGCAGCCTTAACCGCCCTGGCGAGGGCCATAGGATTTGTGCCTCTGGTAGGTACAACAGCAATTTCTACAGGTGTATATGGCCCCGTCGGGATGACATTCATATATGCGGCAGCCCTGTTCTCAAATAATCCAATCATAGCTGCTGTGCTGGGATTTGTGATAATCTTTGTAGAGGTGTATCTGCTGGGAGGCATAGCCGGTTTCTTGGATAGATTTCCAGGTATAAGGAAATCGGCAGATAATATAAGGACATCCATGAGTCAGCTATTGGAGATTGCCCTTCTGGTCGGCGGTATTAATGCTGGCAATACTATGATGTCGGGTCTTGGTATGTTCCTTGTAATAGGTATTTACCTTTTAAATGAGATTGCAGGTAGACCAATAGTACGCATGGCTATAGGTCCTGTAGGTGCAATAATAGTTGGTATATTAGTAAATGTGCTGGCAGTAATTGGACTTTATATACCACCGGCTGCATAAGAAAGGTGATTTTATGAACTCAGTTACAGGTAAACTAGAAAAATTAGGTAGAACTCTTATGCATGAACACCTGACTATAGACCTATCGGCAAACAAGAATGAGGATGCAAGTCTCAATGATGAAGAGGCGATAGTAGAAGACCTCAAAGAGATAAGGAACGCAGGCATTGACACCATAGTGGATGTGACCAATAGAGGTATGGGCAGGGATATAAGAAAGATGGCCATATTGTCTAAAGCGTCCAACATCAATGTGATAGCCTCTACCGGCTACTACAAGACCCCTTACCTCCCTGATGAGGTGAGAAGCAAAAACTATAAGGAACTGGCCGGGATCATGATAAGTGAAATAAGAGAAGGTATAGATGGCACAGGTATTAAGGCAGGGTTGATAGGTGAAATAGGTACGAGTAATATCTTTACTGAGGAGGAAGAAAAGGTATTTATGGCTGCCTGCTATGCCCATAATGAGACAGGAACTCCAATATATACCCATACAACCATGGGTAAATTGGCCATTGAGCAGCTTCAGTTTTTAAAGAGGAATGGCGTAAATCTAAGTAAGGTTATAATAGGGCATATTGATTTAAACCCAGACATGGATTACTACAGTAGGATACTGGACTATGGATGCTTTGTGGGTTTTGATACCATTGGCAAGCTTAACTACCAGCCTGACAAACTGCGTGCAGAAAATATATTAAGACTGGTTGACATGGGCTATAGGGACAGGATAGTCCTGTCCCTCGATATTACTAGAAAGTCACACCTTAAGAGGTATGGCGGTTATGGACATGGGTATATAATGAATACGTTTATACCGATGCTGCTTAAAAATGGTTTAAAACAGGAAGATATAGATAATATGTTGATAGAAAATCCCGCCCGTATATTTTTGACTTAATGTTATAGTAACGAATTTTCAATCCACCAAATGCGTGTATGAAATTTTGACATACCATTGTGGTCTTAATGTACGGGAGTCAAAGATAATATGAGGTGAAACATGTGAAGACATTTCCATTAGAGTTTTTAACACTAAATGAGGCAAAAGAACTTCAGTTTAAACTGGTAGATACTATCACTCGCCACTTTACAGGTACTGATTTTTTAAGCATGGGTGACCTGGGAGTGGTGCCGGGCTATGGGAGGCCCACTGTCACGTCAAAGGTGGAAAGTGTCATAGCGGATTTCTTTGGTTCAGAGGATGCTGTACTGGTGAGGGGTGCAGGTACAGGTGCTATAAGGTTTGCTCTTCAGGCTTTGTTAAAGCCCGGGGATAGGGTGCTTATACACGATGCACCTGTTTATTCCACGACAGCTACTACGATGGAATACATGGGCCTTGAGCTTATAAGGGCGGACATGAACGATACAGAGGCAGTTTTGGAGGCATTGTCAGAAGATATAAAGGCGGTGTATATACAGCACTCCAGACAGAAGAGCTCCGATAGGTATGATATGTATGAGCTGATCGAAGCTATAAGAGATGCCTCTAATGTTCCAATAATTACCGATGAGAACTATACGGTATTAAAGACCAGATATATAGGCACACAGGTAGGGGCAAATGCTTCATGCTTTTCATGCTTTAAGCTCTTGGGGCCTGAGGGTATAGGCTGCATAGTATGTGATAAAAATGTCGCTGATAGAATCAGGGAGATGAACTACTCAGGAGGTGGCCAGGTACAGGGGCATGAGGCTATGGAGGCACTTAGGTCCATGATTTATGTCCCGGTGATGGTTGCTATACAGGCAGAAGAGATTAACAAGGTAGCTGATGCAATAAATTCGGGTATGATAGAGGGGGCAAAGGCGGCATATATCACCAATGCCCAGTCCAGGACTATCCTTGTGGAACTCTGCGAGCCTATCTCGGCTAAGGTTATAAAAGAGGCAGATAGACTTGGTGCAGCAACGCACCCTGTGGGTGCAGAGTCCAGGTACGAGGCTACTCCTATGTTTTACAGGGCATCAGGTACCTTTATAAAAGATAACCCTGAAATAAAAGACTATATGATAAGGGTAAATCCCATGAGAGCTGGAAGTGAGACTGTTTTAAGGATATTGAAAGAGGCCATTGAGAAAGCCAGGTGATGACATGTTTTTAGAGGCAGTATTAAAGAGCAATCCAGCATTGATAGACGCAGCATATAAACTATATAAGGATGGAGATATTGGCCCTAACACATACTGTGTGGACCTAAGCATGATTAAGAGGAATGCCTCTCTCATTGCTCGGGAAGGGAAAGAGTACGGTATAGAGCTATACTTTATGACAAAACAGTTTGGACGAAATCCGGTTATTTCCCAGGCTATAGTTGAAAGCGGTATTGAAAAGGCCGTGGCTGTGGATATGGATGAGGCAAGGGTCTTGCATAGAAACGGTATTAAGATAGGCCATATGGGCCACCTGGTACAGATAGCGAAGAGGGATATAAAAGAGGCACTGGATATGAGGCCTGAGGTCATAACCTGTTTTAGTGCAGAGAAGGCTGCAGAGATAAATGAGGTGGCTGCTGAAATGGGCCTCATCCAGGATATACTCCTCAGGGTAATAGATAATGGAGACTATATATATCCAGGACAGGAAGGTGGTATAAGGCTTGAATGCTTAGAGGAGACGGTAGATAGCATAAGTAAGCTTGGCAATGTGAGGATTGTTGGTGTGACATCTTTTCCGTGTTTTCTATATAGTGAAGATAGCAGGGCTATTGAACCCACAACGAATGTTTATACGATTAAAAGAGCAGCAGAAATTTTGAGAGGCATGGGTATTGAGGTCAAGCAGATAAACGGCCCCAGTGCCACATGTGTTTCGTCCATACCCATTTTAAAGAAGATGGGGATGACCCATGGGGAGCCTGGCCACGCTCTTACAGGTACTACGCCGCTCCATGCCCGTGGGGATGAACCTGAGGGCCAGGCCATAGTCTATATCACAGAGGTATCTCACAGGGATAGGGACAGGGCCTACGTATTTGGAGGTGGGTTTTATCCACGTTCCCGTATGAAAAAAGCATACAGCCCGCGGCTTAAGACAACATTTGACGTGGAGGAGATACCGGCCGAGTCCATTGACTATTATGGTACAGTTATTGATGATGAAGGACTTTTGAAAATAGGTGACACTCTCATATATGCTTTCAGGACACAGGTATTTGTCACAAGGGCAAAGGTAGCAGTGATAGATGGCATACGTGAGGGCAGGCCACGTCTTGTTGGCATTTTCACTTCTCTTGGAGATGAGATAAGATGAGGAGAGTAATATTGTTGGTTATAGACAGCCTTGGTGTGGGCGAGATGGACGATGTGGATGCGGTAAGACCGCATGACAAAGGGGCAAATACGCTGAAGCATGTGGCGGAGCAAAGCAACCTTAATATACCAAACCTGGAGAAGATGGGTGCAGGTTACGTAGTGGAATTAGATAAGATAAAGAGAGTAGAAGAACCTATAGCGAGTTTTGGCAGCAGCAATCTCGCTCATTTTGGAGCAGACACATACCAGGGCCATCAGGAGATAATGGGTACAAAGCCAAGGATGCCTGTGATGAAACCATTTATATATTATATAGACAAGGTAGAAAGAGCCCTCACGGATGCGGGGTATGATGTAGAAAGGCCAGACCCATCTCATCCCTATCTTCTGGTAAATGGTCTGGTAACAGTGGCAGATAACATTGAGGCCGACCCTGGGCAAAACTACAACCTCACAGCACCCTTAGACTATATATCCTTTGAAGAAGAGCTAAAGATTGGACGTATAGTAAGAGAAAATGTTGAGGTGGGCAGGGTAATAGTATTTGGTGGCAGAGGTGTAACCATAAAGGATATCCTCAATGCAGTAGAGGTAAAAGAAGGGGATATCACTGGCATTAATGCACCAAAGTCAGGTGTCTACAGGAATGGCTATATAGTAAGACACTTAGGATATGGTGTAAATCCGGATGTTCAGGTACCTACAATACTAAAGAGAGCTGGTTATGATGTATCCCTTATAGGAAAGATGGCAGATGTTATAGGGTGCGATGGAGCTGAGTATATGCCAATGGTCGAAACAGAGGGCGTGTTGGATCTTATACTGGAGAAGATAAAAGCACAGGATAGTGGCCTCATAGCAGCCAATGTGCAGGAGACAGACCTTGCTGGCCACTCCCAGGACCCTGTTAGGTATGGAGAAAAGTTGATGACAGTAGACAGATATCTTCCAAGGATTATGGATGGCATGAATGATGAAGATTTACTTATCATCACCGGTGACCACGGTAACGACCCAACCATAGGTCATAGCCATCACACCAGAGAAAGGGCCATACTTCTGGTATATGGGAGAAAATTAAAAACTGTGGACTTAGGTATAAGAAATACATTGTCTGATATAGGTGCAACCATAGCAGAATTTTTCAGGGTAGCAATGCCGGAAAATGGGGCCAGCTTTTTAAATTTGCTATAAAGGGAACCAATCTATAAATACAGGGTTTTGGTGTGCCGGTAGCAGTGCCGGCACACCAATTTTTTGTAAGATTAAGATTTAATCCGGTATTTACAGTTACTGCGTTTCTCATTTCCAGTGCTGATTTCAAAGATGGAGAGCCTTTGTGTACAGCGTGGCCTTGAATGAAAATGTGACAGATTATTCTCTTGAACCGAGCAGGAAAAGAGTAGGCTACGGGGGTATAGATGGTCTTGAAGGGAAGATAAAATCCGTGAACATAAAAAATTTCAAAAAATATTGAGGATAGATGGGCAAATGATATAATATATAATATAGTAGCGATAATCTTTTGCGTTTGGAGGCAATAAATGATAAACAAGGAGCTGCTAAAACCCATAAAGATTGATGATAGTTCCATAAGCGATAAGGTTTTTAATTTACTTAAAAATGCAATACTAAGTGGAGAATTAAAGCCTGGGGAGAGGCTGGTAGAACGGAAACTATCGGAAAAGCTGGGTATCTCCCGTACACCTGTGAGGGAGGCGATACAGAAACTAAAATCGCAAGGCCTGGCCGTGCAGCTTCCAAGGAAGGGGGCGGTGGTCTCCATGGTTACCCCCAGAGAGGTCATAGATGTATTTAACATCCGTGAGGTTTTGGAAGGCCTGGCCGCCCGTCTGGCGGCAGAAAATGCCAACAAGAGACAGATAAATCAGCTTAACAGGATACTAAACGAAATGGAAAAGTGCGTGGCGTTAAACAATGAGGAAGAACTGGAAGACCTGCACATAAAATTTCATGAAACCATATATAAGATTGCTGGCAATGAGAAACTCTATCAGATGCTTATAAATCTTCAGGAATATATCAGGACATATACCCGTGTGGGATACTCATTCCACGGAAGGATAGAAGAGGCTACCATGGAACACAGTCAGATAGTAAGGGAAATAGAATCCCATAATGCCAGCAGGGCCGAGTATTATGCCAAGAGACATATAGAAAATTCCAGAGATGCATATATAAGCAAACTGGAGGAAGAAAAGTCTAAATAGGGTTTACTGAAAATGCTGCTTTTTGAGCAGCATTTTTTATAATTTATAAGATATAGCACAAACGTCTGTATAACTTTATCTTGATAACATGCCAGTTTTGTGCTATATTTTCCCGAAAGGGGGAATCGCATATGGAATATCATATAGAAAAGGAAAAGTGTATTTATAATATGAGTGCTAATAATAGGCCTGTATTGATGGTGCCCTCAGGGAGTACAGTCAGGTTTGAGACCTGTGATTGTTTTGCGGACCGTGTCCAGGATGCGGATAGGGGTATAGAAAGCATTGACTGGGAACATATAAACCCGGTCACAGGGCCTTTATATGTGGAGGGGGCCAGGCCAGGCGATGTGCTGAGGGTGGAAATACTTGATATAATCATAAACGACCATGGTGTGATGGCGGCAATACCTGGCTCGGGACTTCTGGGAGAGGGTATAGAAAAAGCTGAGGTGAAGATTGTACCTATTGAGAATGGCCTGGCCGTGTTCAATAACTCGATAAAACTGCCAATTTCACCAATGATAGGTGTAATTGGTGTGGCACCGGAGTCCGGGTCTATCCCATGTGGCTGCCCGGGTTCTCACGGTGGCAATATGGACAATACAAGGATAAAAAAGGGTGCCATACTGTATCTACCAGTATTTACAGAAGGTGCTTTGCTCGCTATGGGTGACCTGCATGCCTGCATGGGCGATGGTGAGATAATGGTAACCGGGGTGGAGATATCAGGCAGTGTGGACGTAAAGGTTGATGTGTTAAACGGCATGGGCCTGAAAAATCCAATGCTTGAGGATGACGAGTATATCTATACCATTGCGTCCAGTGAAAATCTTTTCAAAGCAGTAAAAACTGCTACGAAAGATATGCATGAGTTGGTGATGAAATTATTGGGCCTTTCATTTAATGAAGCTGGTATGCTCTTGAGCGCCGCCGGAAATGTTCAGGTCTGTCAGGTGGTAGACCCCATGATGACCGTGAGGTTTGCCATGCCAAAGGTTTTATTAAAACAGATTGGGGAGTGAACGCTCTATGCCTGGTACTCTCTTACTCATTGCAAAAGCTGCAAATGCAAAAGAGATTTTAAGCAATCAGCTCCGAGAGATATTTCAAGGTAGTATTTTGGTTAAGGCTCGATGCCTTGATGAGCTTTGTCAGGAGGATATTGACGAGGCGTCACTTGTACTTTTTTCCAACAAGGCTGTATTCAATGAATATAAAAATTCTAAGAATATGCTCATACAGAACTTCTTGGTGGCAGAAAGATACATTTATTTAGACAATCTCAACGAGATTATTGCCCTTCCACAAGGGGAAAAAGCACTTGTTGTCAGCAATTTGAAGATTTCAGCCGAGGATACGATAAATGAAATTATTGATGTTGGCATAAATCACCTGAGGCTTATCCCATATTATCCAGGCTGTGGCCTTGACATAAACGGCATAGATGTAGCAATATCTCCTGCTGCGGGAGACATTGTTCCAGCAGGCATTAAGAAAGTTATTGATGTTGGGGTAAGGAGGATTGCCATATCAACTATCTTTAAGATAACAAATTTCTTTAACCTCCCGATAGAAATTGTGGATAAATATATAATAGAATACACAAGGGAGTTTATACTTCAAGCGGAAAAACTTAACCGTACGATCACGACTGAAAACAGACTTAACCATGAACTGGATGCCATTTTAAATTCCGTACATGATGCAATAGTTGCCACTGATGCAGATTGCAATATCACTGTATTTAATCCAAAGGCTGAAGAATTATTTGGCTATAAGAGGACAGAGGTTATGGGTAAAAATATATGTAAAATTATACCCCAAAACAACTTTAGAAAAATCATCGGGCAAAAAAAGGCCCTTTCAGACACTCTTGAAAGGATAGGCAATAGGCACCTTATCTCCAACAAGACGCCGCTCTTCATGGATGGTACAGTGACCGGTGTGGTTGCCACATACCAGGATGTTACGGAGATGCAGAGACTTGAGCAGGAGGTGAGGGGTAAGCTCTATGAAAGAGGGCATGTTGCAAGATTTAATTTTGACGACATAGTCAATAAAAGTGATTCAATGTATAGTGTAGTTAAAAAGGCAAAAAAATTTGCAGCGAGTGAAGAACCAGTACTCCTTAGGGGAGAAACAGGGGTCGGCAAGGAGATGTTTGCACAGGCAATACATAACCATTCCGACCGGAGAAACGGTCCGTTTATTGCAGTTAATTTTGGGGCACTTCCTGAGAACCTGGCTGAAAGTGAGCTTTTCGGATATGAGGAAGGGGCATTTACGGGCGCGAGGAAAGGAGGTAAGCCTGGCCTTTTTGAGCTTGCTCATAATGGGACAATATTTTTAGATGAGATAGGAGATGCTACGCTTTCTACGCAGGTAAAGATACTAAGGATTTTACAGGAAAAATGCGTCATACGTCTTGGTGCAACCAAGGTTATACCGGTAAACGTTAGAATAATAGCGGCTACAAATAGAGATCTAAAAGAGTTGATCCGTCAGGGGAAATTTAGGGAGGACCTCTATTACAGATTGAATGTGCTTAGTATTTCCATACCATCGCTCAGAGAGAGAAAAGAGGATATTGTGGCACTGGCGGAATACTTTATGTCCCAGTATTGCCCTGGTTTAGTACTGTCAGATGAGGTAAAAATGCTGTTCTACAATTACCCATGGCCAGGCAATGTGAGAGAACTGGAAAATGTTATTAGGTATATATCTGCTACGTGTGAAAATAAAGAAGTGAGATTGGATGATCTCCCACATGAAATAATTAATATGAATTTGAAAGATGAATTGTCAACCAACTCAGTGGGAGAAATTTTCCGTAGTAAGGACAGAAAAGCGGCGGAATATGAGTATATTTTGCGTATTCTTAAACATTATTATGATACTGGCAGAGTGTGCGGCAGAGGCACAATCTTACTGGAGCTTAACAATAGATACGGGCTGGGGTTAACTGAGGAAAAAGTGAGGTGGAGGCTTCAGACCCTGTCAAAGATGGGATATATAAATATAGGCAGGACGAAACAGGGCTGTAAGATCACAGAGAACGGCATGAGGGTACTGGAAATGTTAAACAGGAAAGCAATATGAGATAAGAAATTCTGGTTATATATAACCAGAATTTCTTATTTAACAACCAGATAACTAACCAAAATTATCTAAACATACCTATAATAGAAGGGATTTATGGTGTGGCATGATTCTTGCTAATTAATAAAGACAACACATAAAGCTATATAGTGGAGGGAGGGATACCTGAGCCGACAGAGACTGGTTCTCTATTTACTTTTATGAGTTAAAAGGTGATTATATTAAAAGAAAGGTGCAGTGACATGGATTTTGACTCATTAAGGTACAGCTATCCTTCAAGAAGAAATGTCATATATGGGAGCAGAGGCATGGTTGCGACATCCCAACCATTAGCAGCTCAAGCGGGTCTTGACATTTTAAAAAAAGGTGGTAATGCTGTAGATGCAGCTATAGCGACAGCGGCATGTTTGACGGTTGTTGAGCCGACCTCAAACGGCATTGGTGGCGATAATTTTGCTATTGTATGGACAAAGAATAGGCTTTACGGACTGAATTCCAGTGGACATGCTCCAAGAAATATCTCTATATCCATATTAAAGCAAAAAGGCTATACCGAAATACCAAAGTATGGCTTTATTCCAGTGACAGTACCTGGAGCGCCATCAGGATGGGCTGAGCTTTCAAAAAGATTTGGCAGACTGCCGCTAACTGAGGTTTTAAAACCTGCGATAGATTATGCTATGAATGGCTATCCGGTGGCCCCAACCACCTCTTTTCATTGGCAGCGTGCTTTTGACGTATATTCGAAGATCCTTAAAGATGAAGAGTTCACATATTGGTTTGAAACCTTTGCAAGAAATGGCAAGGCACCTCAGCCTGGAGAAATGGTGATTTTGAAGGACCATGGCAGGACATTACAGGAAATTGCAGAGACGAATGCAGAGAGTTTTTACAGGGGCAATCTTGCAGAAAAGATAGGTGCATTTTCTAAAAAATATGGCGGCTATCTTGATGAAAATGACCTGGCGGCATTTAAAAGCGAGTGGGTAGAGCCTATAAAGATAGATTACAGGGGCTATGATGTGTGGGAGTTACCCCCGAATGGACAGGGTATAGTTGCACTGATGGCACTGAATATATTACAAGGTTTTGAGTTTGCAGAAAGAGAAAGTGTTAAGACGTATCATCTGGTGATAGAAGCGCTGAAGTTAGCTTTTGCCGATGCGCAAAAATATGTGACTGATCCAAAGGAGATGAGGGTAACTGTAGATGAACTCCTTTCTGCTTCGTATGCCGCAGAAAGAAGAAAACTCATAGGCAAAACAGCTATTGTGCCAGAGGCCGGAAATCCTAAAAACGGCGGGACAGTCTACCTGTGTGCGGCAGACTCTGAGGGGAATATGGTTTCTATGATTCAAAGCAATTATATGGGTTTTGGTTCGGGGCTGGTAGTGCCGGGAACCGGCATAGCCCTTCAAAACAGGGGATATAATTTTTCTTTTGACGAATCCCATGACAACTGCTTGGCTCCAAATAAGAAGCCGTACCATACAATAATTCCTGGATTTATGACAAAAGATAATAAAGCCATAGGACCTTTTGGGGTAATGGGCGGATTTATGCAGCCTCAAGGGCACGTTCAGGTTGTTATGAATACGGTGGATTTTAATATGAATCCACAGGAGGCTCTTGACGCTCCAAGAGTCCAGTGGGTTGGAGGGAAAAAAGTACAAATAGAGCCTCATGCAGCATTATCCATAGTTCAGGGGCTGAGCAGATTAGGCCATGAGGTCACATTAATGCACGATGCAAGTGAGTTTGGCAGAGGGCAAATCATCTGGAAGAATGATGATGGGACGTTCTGCGGTGGTACTGAGCCGAGGACAGACGGATATATAGCGGTATGGTAGTGTACATGTATTTTATGAATTTGCTAATCCATAAACTTTCCTCAAAAATAGTCTATGATACTCTTGAATTCATTAATTTGCATTTGGTTAAAAAAGTTGAAGAGAAAACATTTCCCTATGAGAAATTTCTAATTTTGTAAGAAGGATATTTATATTTTACGTTGAATACATATACCTAAATATCAATATTTATATGGTGTGCCGAATACCATAAATTTGGAGGGGGAGGTTTTGACTGGATATATTGTAAAGAGGTTGTTGCAGCTTATACCTGTATTGATTGGTGTTTCAATTGTAGTCTTTTTGATGATTTACCTTATCCCGGGTGATGCTGCTGAAGTTATAGCAGGGCCTACTGCTACTGCGGAAGAGATAGCAAATATAAGGATAAAGTTGGGGCTGGATCAACCTGCCTATGTGCAGTATTTCAGGTATATGTCCGGGGTAGTCAGGGGAGACCTGGGGTATTCGTTTCAAACGGGCCAGGCCGTGTCAGAGGCTATTGCAACACGTTATGTAAATACATTCGGTCTGGCGCTGTTCAGTGCATTAATAGCGGTTATTATAGGTGTTACAGCAGGGATCATCTCTGCAGTAAAGCAGAATTCATGGTTTGATCACATCTGCATGTCCATATCTATACTTGGGATATCCGCACCCACATTCTGGATTGGACTTCTGCTAATTATAATATTTTGTGTTGAACTCAAGATACTGCCAATATCAGGGCTTAGCGGTCAGTTGTGGACATTAGATGGGATGAAACACATGATATTGCCGGCTGTCACATTGGGGTTTAACTCCTCAGCCATGATTGCCAGGATGACGAGGTCTTCCGTTTTAGAGATAATCCATCAGGACTATATTATGACGGCGAGGGCTAAAGGCCTCAGTGAGTTTATTGTCATTATGAAACATGCCTTTAAAAATGCCTTAATTCCAATTATTACAGTGGTAGGTATTGACTTTGGTAGCCTGCTCGGGGGTGCAGTTGTGGTAGAATCAGTATTTGCTATAAATGGCATAGGCAGGCTCATGGTGCAGAGCATAAACGCAAGAGACTTCCCTATGGTACAGGGTACAGTGCTTGTGGTGGCTACGACATTTGTGCTCATAAACCTGATGGTGGATATAATATATGCCGCTATCGACCCAAGGATATCGTATAAGTGAGGCGAAGATGATGACTGAGACAGGAGGAATAACAATACGCACTGATGAGAAGTACAGGAGGAAGAGTCCATTTGTGGATCTCTGGAAGCACCTCAAAAGGAACAAACTGGCTGTAACAGGCCTGGCCATTGTCACAGTGTTTATTATCGTTGCTATTTTTGCCCCGGTATTAGCACCATATGACCCATACAAGCAGGACCTGACTATAAGGCTTTTGCCTCCTGGCAGTCCAGGACACTTACTGGGTACTGACGAATATGGCAGGGATATGCTGAGCCGACTTATATATGGCGCAAGACTGTCGCTGCTTGTGGGTTTTAGTTCAGTGGGATTTGGCCTGGCCTTTGGTGTAATCCTTGGGCTCTTAGCTGGTTACTATTCGACTTTGGACAGCATAATAATGAGGATTGTAGACATCCTGCTGGCCTTCCCGGGGGTCCTGTTAGCTCTAGCTATTGTTTCAGCACTTGGGCCAGGCATAGCCAATGTGATAATTGCAGTAGGAGTATGGTCTATACCTACCATATCTCGCGTGGTTAGGGGCACAGTCCTTTATATAAAGGAAATGGACTACATTGCTGCTGCTAAAGCCCTCGGTGAGACGGACTTTATGATACTGTTTAAAGAGATACTACCAAATTGTGTGTCATCCATAGTTGTCTATGCAACAATGAGACTGGCTACAGCCATACTTTCAGCCGCCACATTAAGTTTCCTTGGGCTTGGCGCACAGCCACCTGCGGCTGAATGGGGAGCAATGGCATCTACGGGCAGAAACTATATCTTTCAGGCGCCATATCTTACACTTTTACCCGGGTTTGCCATTATACTTGTGGTTTTTGGCTTTAACTCTCTGGGTGATGGTCTCAGGGATGCATTGGATCCAAATTTGAAAAATGCACTTTAGACAATATCTTAAATTGTGATTGCGATGTAAGAAGTAGACTTGCTTTAAGGTTGCATTTGATGTTGCATACCATTCTTTGATAGGACTTTTTTACAGTATAATCAAATTGTTTTCTGAATTAATAAATTAAAGGGGGAAACTGAATTGAAAAAAAGTTTATTAATCATGCTCATCCTGGTACTGACATTAAGCTTTACTATGACAGCGTGTTCCTCAGGCAGCCAGACAAATAACCAGCAGGCACAGACAGGAGAAACAGAAAAGGCACAGGAGGTTCCTCAAGAGGTAACATATATATCCATGACCGACGCAGTAGGGCTTTCTCCTATCCTCACCAACGACTCTGCGTCCAGTAATATCATAAGGGAAATATATGAGACGCTGTTTATGAGAGACCCAAAGACAGGTGAGATAAAGCCGCTCTTGGCTGAGTCTTATGAAAATCCTGATGATAATACCTGGATTATAAAGCTGAAGCAAAATATTAAATTCCAGGATGGCACGCCGTTTACATCTGAAGCTGTAAAATATACCTTTGAAAAGATAATGGACCCGAAGACAGCTTCACCAAGGGCAAGTCTGTTAAAATCTGTAAGTTCAATTGAGACGCCTGACGACTATACAGTAGTTATCCACACCAAGAAACCATATGGTATTATGCTGACAGCTCTGGCCCATGACAACCTATCTATAGTAAACCCAAAGGCTGACCAGAATGGCGACATCAACAAAAATCCAGTAGGAGCGGGTACAGGCCCATATAAATTTGTGGAGTGGGTACCAGGCGACCACATCACCCTTGAGAAGAATCCTGATTACTGGCAGGGAGCACCAAAATTGGATAAGGTGACATTCAAGGTTGTTCCTGAGATGGCTACAGCAGTATCTATGCTGGAGACTGGTGAGGCCGATTTTCTGGTAGGTGTCCCACCCGAGCAGCTGGATCGTCTGAAGAATAACCCGGATATTGACGTTATAGAGATGCAGGGCAATCCAACCAGATACCTTGGTTTTAACTTTGAGAAAAAACCTTTTGACAACCTTAAGGTAAGGCAGGCTATATCCTATGCCATCAATAGAGATGCATATATAGCCACATTGAATGGACTTGGATATAAGTCGAGAGGTATAATTGGGCCAAAGCTGTTTGGATATAATGAAGAAATTGAACAGCACGGATACGATTATGATCCAGAGAAGGCAAAACAGCTTCTGGCTGAAGCAGGGTATCCCAATGGCTTTAAGACAACACTCACTGTAGGCAATACCGATGTATATATGAAGATGGCACCGTTTATACAGGCACAGCTAAAGGAGATAGGTATAGATGTGGAGCTAAATGTAATGGACTGGGCTTCTTTCCTATCATATTGCAAAGCCGGCAATCAAGAACTCTACCTGAATGGCTGGATGAATGTGACAGGGGACGGCGAAGAATTATTGTACCCACAATTCCACTCATCCAATATTGGGGCCTCCAACTACTCCAGATACAATAAGCCTGATATGGACGCAATGATAATGAAGACCAGGGTGACTGTGGACCAAAACCAGAGATATAACTATATAAGGGAAGCCAATATTGCATTGACTGATGATGTGGCATGGATACCCATGTTCAACGACGTGGTGACACTGGCCCATAGGAAGAATGTAAAGGGTATAACCTTTGAATCCAACGGAGAGTTCAGGCTAAACGATGCATATAAAGAATAGGTGATATAATTGGACACACTCTTAAAAGTAAATAGCTTAAAGACCTATTTCTATACCATAGATGGTGTAATGCCAGCAGTAGATGATGTCAGCTTTGAGGTTATGAGAGGAGAAACATTGGGGATTGTAGGGGAATCGGGCAGCGGCAAGAGTGTCACTGCCCTCTCCATAATGCGACTGGTTCCTCACCCGCCAGGTAAGATAGTAGGTGGCTCAATAAACTTTAAGGGGGATGAGCTACTTACTAAAAAAGAATATGAGATGAGAATGATACGAGGTAATAAGATAGCCATGATATTTCAAGACCCAATGACCTCATTAAACCCACTCTTTACTATTGGCGATCAGATCATTGAGGCCTTAGTTACGCATCAGGACTTGAGCAGAAGAGAAGCGAGGGATAGAGCGATAGAGATGCTGAAGTTAGTGGGCATACCATCTCCAGAAAAGAGGGTAGATGACTATCCCCATCAAATGAGCGGTGGCATGAGGCAGAGGGTAATGATTGCCATGGGCCTCTCATGCAGGCCAGACCTGCTCATAGCTGATGAGCCCACCACAGCACTGGATGTCACGATACAGGCACAGATACTGGAGCTTATTTCGGAAATGAAGCAGAAAATGAACATGTCGGTTATAATAATAACCCACGATCTAGGTGTAGTGGCTGAAGTGGCTGACAGAGTGGTAGTGATGTATGCAGGAAGGGTTATGGAGTACGGCAGTGTAAAGGATGTATTTTCTATGCCGCTGCATCCGTATACCCGTGGTTTGATGGACTCAATTCCCAAAATTGATGTTAACGAAGATAGGTTAAAGTCTATTGAAGGGACATTGCCTACACTTACTGAGAAGTTTAAAGGATGCAGGTTTAAAGACAGATGTGTCATGGCAGATAGAGTATGTCATGAGGAAGAGCCACCTATAGTAGAAATTGATAATAGGCAGGTTCGCTGTTTCAAATATATTTGAGGGGTGGGAAGATGGAACTTCTGGAGGTTAAGGGACTTAAAAAATATTTTCCTGTAAAAGGTGGCTTTCTTTCAAAGACAATCAATTACGTAAAGGCTGTGGACGGGGTCTCGTTCAATGTAAAACAGGGTAAGACCCTTGGACTGGTGGGCGAATCTGGCTGCGGCAAGTCTACTACTGGCAGGACCATCTTAAGGCTATATGAGCCTACAGAAGGGGCAATCTATTTTGAAGGCATAGATATTGTTACCCTTGATAAAGAAAAACTAAGGGCAAAGAGGAAGGATATGCAGATAATATTCCAAGACCCCTATGCATCGTTAAACCCCAGGCTTACAGCAGGAGAGATAATAGGCAGGGCCATAGACATACACAATATAGCAAGAGGGAAGGAAAGACAGAGGCGTATACTCCAGCTTCTGGATGTTGTTGGTCTAAAAAGGGAGCACTACAATAGATACCCCAATGAGTTTTCCGGAGGTCAGAGGCAGAGAATAGGAATAGCAAGGGCTCTGGCAGTAAATCCTAAACTGATAGTTTGCGACGAGCCCATATCTGCCCTGGATGTATCAATACAGGCCCAAATTATAAACCTATTGAAGGACATACAGGACCAGTTTAATCTCACCTATATCTTTATAGCTCACAACCTTGCCGTTGTAAAGCATATAAGCGACACCGTAGCTGTTATGTATCTCGGCAAGATTGTTGAGATGGCAGACAGGGATGAACTTTTCTTAAGGCCTCAGCATCCCTATACAGCGGCACTCTTCTCTGCCATACCTATACCTGATCCATCGAAGAGGCACTCAAGGATAAAACTGGAGGGAGATGTGCCAAGCCCAATAAACCTGCCACCAGGCTGCAGGTTTGCAACAAGATGTCCGGAAAGGACATCTATATGTGATGAGGTTGAACCAGACCTTATAGATATAGGAGGAGGGCATATGGTTGCCTGCCATCATAGGAGATGATAACTATTGAATACCGATGACATCATGAATATTGCGCTGGAAATGTCAGGTTTTAAGGAAATACCAGAGGACTCTGAGATTTATATTAAAGGGGATAATATAAAGAAGATTCCGTATAAATGCGTACAGGGTATATAAAGACCATGTAAAAATGATGATAAATACAGGGGTTCCGGAGTAGATTACTATACTTGCCGGGATAATTTAGTTTTGCCCTCTCCAATATAATCATAGACATAAGGACTGCCACTGCGGCAGTCCTTAAAAATTGTAGGGCTTTCAGTTATAATCATATAAAATGACAGTATAAAACTATTTGCATATATGATATAATATAAACCTGTGAGAATGATTAGGGGTGATTTGATGTTTGATAAGCTGGATGCGATAGAAGAAAAGTATGATGAGCTCACAAAAAAGATAGCTGATCCGAATGTCATTGCTGACAGGGAAGGATGGCAAAAATTAGTAAAAGAACATGCTTCCTTAGAAGAGATTGTAGTGAAATATAAGGAATATAAAGAGACTATAAATGAAATAGAGGAAAATAAAGCCCTTCTGAGAGAAAAACTTGACGACGATTTTAAAGAACTGGTCGAATCGGAAGTTGAGGAGCTGGAGGATAGGAAGGCTAAACTGGAAGAGGAGTTAAAAATACTACTCTTGCCCAAAGACCCCAACGATGAAAAAAACGTTATCGTAGAGATAAGGGCAGGGGCGGGTGGAGAAGAAGCAGCACTCTTTGCAGCAGACCTCTACCGCATGTACTCCATGTATGCTGAATCCAAGGGGTGGAAGGTAGAGGTATTGAGTTCAAATGCAACTGACCTGGGGGGATTTAAGGAAATAATATTCAGTGTAGAGGGAAAGGGTGCGTACAGCAGACTGAAATACGAGAGTGGTGTGCACAGGGTACAAAGGGTACCGGAGACAGAGGCTGGTGGTAGAATACATACATCCACAGCCACTGTTGCTGTTCTCCCAGAAGCAGAGGAAGTGGATGTCGAGATAAAGCCGGAGGATATAAAGATTGATGTTTTCCGTTCTGGCGGTCATGGTGGACAGAGTGTTAATACCACTGACTCAGCCGTGAGGGTAACCCACATACCAACGGGCATAGTAATATCATGCCAGGATGAAAGGTCACAGCTTAAGAATAAAGAGAGGGCTTTAAAATATCTGAGGGCCAGGCTTTATGAAATGGCTCTTGAGGAGCAGACAGCCAATATAGCTGAAAGCAGGAAATCACAGGTTGGAACAGGGGACAGAAGCGAAAGGATAAGGACATATAACTTCCCACAGGGTAGAGTATCAGACCACAGGATAAACCTGACCCTGTATAAACTCAATGCCATACTGGATGGAGATCTGGATGAGCTTATTGATGCACTTACCATAGCGGACCAGACAGAAAAATTAAAAGAAGAGGCTGTGTAAAAGAGTATAGTTAATGGAACAGCAAAGGCATTTAATAAATACAGTCCCATATATTGAGCTGGATGCAGATATAATTTTGCCGGCATATTAAAAAAATATCCGGTAGACCAGAAACTCCTGTAAATGTCGATGAGAGAATGATAGTTGACTTTTATTAATCAAAATATGGGAGTGTCGCAAAACACTATTTAAGTGTTAGCGGCACTCCCCTTTTTTGGATAAAAAATAAAAAACAGCTTCAAAATTTTAAAGGGAATATGGGCTTTCTCCCCGGTTAGCTGTTTTTGGGTATACTTAAATAAGCCCCCTATGGTAGGGCTTTTTTTGAATATATTAGGCTGTTTTTAGCTCGTGAAGCGGTTTTCCG
>NZ_VTPS01000021.1 GCF_008274215.1 Calorimonas adulescens
TTAAAGAGTTTTTACAGGCGTTAAATAGAAATCAAATATCTTTTCGGCTGCTTCCCGAGCAGGTACATCGTTGGGTAGCTGCACCAGCGGTATGCCACGCCACTTACGTCTTTTAAAGCTTCCATGACCGCTTCCGGCAGGGTTGGGTGCAAATGAATTGTCCATCATGAATTCATCCACAGCAATTCTTCCGTTTTCTAAAAGTAATTTCAATGCCGTTTTCAGTAGTTCATAAATTTTTTATAAGGTTGACTTCAGTCTTGATTCCAATCCCTCCTTTATCATCTTTACCTCGTGAACATTTTTATTGCTCTGCTCATAAGGTGAAACTCCTAATCTATCAGCATATATGAAGTTCTCGTCATAAGACAAGAATCCAATCACCGGTATATCGTCACATGAATCTATAATAAAAGCTTTTTCGTCAGAGCTTTTTATTTTATTTCCCACCGCAAATATGTTTTTGATGCCGATATCCCGGGCAAGCTTTTTTATAGACTTCAGCGTCTGAATGCTCCTTTTCCCTGGCTCCACAACCACCAAAAAAGCATCTACAGATTTGGCAGTGGCTCTGCCCAGGTGCTCTATACCTGCTTCCATATCCAGTATTAATACCTCATTTGCCTTGAGTATGAGATGACTCATAAGTGCCTTCAAAAATGCATGTTCAGGGCAGGTGCATCCACTGCCTCCTTCTTTCACTGTACCCATTACCAAAAGCTTCACATTATTGTGGGTTACGCAGTATTTTTCCGGTATGTCGTCAACTCTTGGATTTAACCTGAACATCTGGCCAACCATTCCTGGTATTGCTTCAGTCCTTTGGGCTATCAAATCCCTCATCTGGGAAAGCGGGACGATTTTCTCCACTATCTCATCAGGGAATCCTAGAGCTGACGCCAGATTAGGATCAGGATCCGCATCTACAGCCAGCACTTTGTATCCGTCATCAGCATATGTCCTGGCCAAGACTCCTGCCAGTGTGGTCTTCCCCACCCCACCCTTACCGGTAACAGCAATCCTCATGGAATCACCACCTCAATAATCATCCTAGTCGTGTGCATAACTCAAACTCATTGAAATAACTGACTTTAATCTCATACCCATTCACAAAACTACTGCTTCACCTAATGTTCTTGACGATAAAGCCGCAGTCCCCTTACTCAAAGACACTCATTCCTGGCTTCCCCTTGGCTGAACCCTCTTCACTGCTGACAAAGGCTATGATATCAGAGATATTTATAACTTCGTCCGCAATGTGCTTCATGGTCACTGTTTCATATTTGTTTCAAGGCTTTTTCTCCTTAAAATCTTTAATTATGCTCATGTCTATTATATATCCAGTTGTTTCCTTTTAACCTCTATATGGTCCAATATCTTGTGGGCGGCTTTTATCGGATCGGACTCTATCTCAAATCTTCCTCCATAAATATTTTCCATGTCGGAGGTCAGATATTTCGTGAGATTTTCGGAACCAGTAATTTGCGGTGTCACTCCCAGCACCACATATATTCCGGACGCCACGGCGTAAGTGCCGATAGACAGCGCCTTTTCCGACATCCACTCGGGAGCTGCAGCTGCCACAGGAAGGTCTTTTATATCCACATTCATGTATTTTGATATTATTGCAAGTAGCTGTAGAATCCTGCTTATGTCTACACAGGAGCCCATATGAAGCACAGGCGGCACTTTTAAAAGTTCGCAGCAGGTGGCAAGGCCCTTCCCGCATAATTTTACAGCGTCCTCGCTCATGAGTCCTGCTTTAATACACGCATGGGCACCACATCCTGTGGTGACAACAAGGACATCGTTTTTTATAAGCTCTTTAGCAAGCAATACATGACTTTGGTCAGCAGGTACCCTGTGGTTGTTGCAGCCAACTATGGCTGCCACTCCACGCAGTACACCGGACTTTACGGCGTCAACCAGAGGTTTTACAGTACCCGACTGGTGGGCAAAAGTGTTAGTAATACCATCAAGAGCTCTGATTATAGACTCTACACTGTAACCTATTCTGCCTGTAACCTTTTCCTCCGGCACAAGCACATTGTCTGTTCTATTCTTAAAGTTCATTACAGCTTCCAACACTATTTTTCTAGCACATTCTACAGAATTTTTTTCGTCGAACTCCATATGAACGGCACCAGGTATCTTGGCTTTACGAGATGTGGTAATAAGCTTGGTATGATAGCATTTTGCTACCTGAGGAAGTGACGGCATAATGCACTGCACATCTACCACCATCGCTTCCACAACACCTGTTACAACTGCCAGTTCCTGTTGAAAGAAATTGCCAGCCATCGGGATTCCGTGCCTCATTGCCACTTCATTCCCGGTGCAGCACATTCCTACCAGGTTTATCCCTTGCGCTCCCTCTTGTTTTGCCGCTTCAATCAGATCAGGGTCATTTACCGCCAAAACCAAGGCTTCAGACAAAGTCGGTTCATGACCGTGCACTACTATATTCACACAGTCCTTTTTCAATACTCCCAAATTTGCTTCCACTTCATGAGGAACTGGAGTCCCAAACAATATGTCCGAAAGTTCGGTACCGATCATCGAACCTCCCCAGCCATCGCTCAACGCTGCCCTGACAGCAGCCGTTATAATGTTCCTGTAATCCGCATCGCACCCCATATGCGTGGAATGAAGTACCTCCACTATGTCCCTGTCGATGGCCCTGGGCGTGACATCCATGCTTTCCCATATTTCCTTACGCTTTTGGGGAGCTCTTTCAACAAATTGTAGGTGACCAAACGGTTTTCCAAATTCATTCAGAGCTTTTTCAGCGACTTTTGATGCTAAATCTTCAACGCTTCGGCCTTCGGTTTGAATTCCCCATTCTTCCGCCAGCGCCCGCAACTTTTTTTCATCCTTTATCGGCCGTTTTTGCTCTGCTGCATAATGAAGCGCCTCCGCGATATCCCTTCCATGGTCGGAATGTGCGGCAGAGCCTGCTGCCACAGATCTTGCAAAATTTCTCGAAGCTATGGTGTCTTCGGTAGCACCACATATTCCCTTTTTAGGGCCGTCCGGCGATATTTTCACTATGCGGCAAGGCCCCATTGAGCAATTGGTACAACAAACTCCCATCTCACCGAAGCCACACTGAGGCTGCATGGCAAGAGCCCTGTCCCACACAGTTTCTATCTTGTCATCTTTTGCCTTTTTTAAAAGAGATGGTATAGCTGTCTCATCTTTGACATATGATAATTCATCCTGCATAAAAATCACTCCTTATGATACATTATACTGCCTTTACCTTCAAAGCTTTGGTGGGGCAGGCTTTTGCACATAGAGGCCCATCGGATTCAGCACATCTATCACACAATGTAGGAAAAGGACCCAGGATTATGGCTCCAAACGGGCACGCTTCCTCGCACAGTCCGCATCTCGTACATGTGAAATAATTTACTTTTATCGTACCATTCTTATCTTTCGTAAGGGAATTTGTTGGACATCTGGCAATACACCTTGGATTTTTACATAACTTGCACTGCTCCAGTTTGATTTTCCCACTAACCTTTCTTATTCTTATTCGTGCAATCCTGTTTTCCTTTATGGCACCAGCAAGGTCCTTGGTTTTCGAATGGGCTATAGCACATGCCAACTCACAGGTTTTGCATCCAAGACATAAATCCTTATCAAAAGAAATATTTACCATAGATACCCCCTCTTCATAATTAACTGTTATTATTTTAACAATATTGCTTCTTACAATACCTTCCCTATTATTTTGTTGATTATAATAAAATCAACTCTCTTTGAAACTGCTATTCTAATGTAGAAAACGTGCCTTTGATACAGCTTTAATTTGTCAAATATGCTATGTGCAGCACTAAATGAAAAACTATCTGCCATTTGATGTATTGATAAATTTCTTACACATAAATTTGATAGTTAATTATCTAACTTATTTTTAAGAAACTTAAATCCGCAGAAATATTTTTTGCATCGTATATGTATGTTTATAATTGTCAGCAACCTTCCCCACCTTCCTATATATATACATGTATATACATCTTGTTTCTACATATATATTATAACTCATTTATCAAAAAAAATCCACTAGAATTTTTTCAATTGATCGTGTTAGTTTGTGTCAAGTAGTTTTAAGTTTTTGAAAACCTTACCACCACTCTGCAAGATATTAGCAACAAAGTCAGCCTCTTCCAGCAACAATCGAATCTATTCTTGAAATAGGTTATCAACGGAAGTATGTCATCCCTGCGTTCCCTGAGAGGTGGAATATGTCTCCCAATTGTGCCATTATAAACATTATAAACCAGTTCAAAAAGGCTGGGTACAAAGCAAAATCATATTTGTTTACATATAAAGACCTCTGAACCGAGCCTCTGAAAAAATGCACAGCATATTGAAATATCATATCTTTATTCGTAGGCCATATGAACTATATTTGCAGAATGGTCACCGATCCTCTCTAAATTGCTCAACAAGTCAAGATAGACAACCCCAGAAGATGGTTCACATTCGCCTTTATTTAGCCTTATTATGTGATTATCCCGGAGCACCTTTTCCATCCTGTCTATCTCTTTTTCCAGCTCAAGTACGTTTTTGTAAAAATCTTCTCTGGGGTTTTTCATTACACTAATTGCTTCTTCTACAGCCTCATAAGCTATGTTGGTCATGCCTCTGAGTTCTGATATGGCAGCATTAGAATATTTTAACCTATTTTCTATGCTGTATTGAGCCAACTCAGCAATATTATCAGCGTGATCTCCTATCCTCTCAATATCGTTTACTATGTGAAACATTGATGTTATTTTCTTTGACTGTTCTGGCGAAAGGGATGCATTGGCAATCTCAACTAAATATTTAGTTATTTCTGACTCAAGCTGGTTTATGTACCTTTCACGCTCAAAGACCTCTAAGCACTTTTTTGAATCATTCTCAAAAAACGCTTCCATCGAGGTCTTTAGGTTTTGCAGGGATATATATCCCATCCTTATGACTTCTTTGTATGCCTGCACTACAGCTATGGAGGGTGTCTCCAGTATCCTTTCGTCTAAATACTTCAAGCCCTTTTCTTCCACAATCACATCTCCAGGGATGAGATATTTGACAAGCTTTACAAGATAATTAGAAAACGGTAACTGAATTACGGTATTTGTAACATTAAAAAGTGTATGGGCATTGGCAATCTGACGTGCTACATCTGCGGATGTAGTCTTCACAATAGCTGTTACCGGACCCAGTATAATCATGAAAATTATAGTTCCTATTATATTGAAAAATGTATGTACCAAGGCTGCCCTTCTTGCTGTTTTATTTGCACCTATGCTCGAAAGCAAAGCAGTAACTGTAGTACCTATATTATCACCAAAAAGTACAGGTAGAGCAACTTCTATAGGTACAAGACCCTGAAAGGCAAGTGCCTGTAATATACCTATCGTAACGCTGGAGCTCTGGACTACCGACGTCATCAATAGTCCAACCAGAACACCCAAAAACTTGTTGTGGCCAAGTATCAATATCAGGTTAGTAAATTCCGGGACATCTTTAAGGGGCTTAACTGAGCTGCTCATGAGCTCCATCCCCATAAACAAAATGCCAAATCCGATTATTACTTCACCAACCTGTTGCTGCGACTTTTTAGGACTAAAAAACCAAATTGCTACACCTATAGCCACAGCAAGCGGGGCGATATCTGAAAGTTTAAATGCAATTAGCTGTGCAGTAACTGTTGTACCTATATTAGCACCCATTATCACTCCTACCGCCTGCTCCAATGTCATAAGGCCGGCATTTACAAAACCAACTACCATAACAGTGGTAGCAGAACTGCTCTGTATGATACCTGTTACAACAATACCAACAAAGACACCCATCACCTTGTTGGTAGTCAGGATTTCAATAAAATGCTTCATCCTATCTCCAGCGGCCTTCTGAAGACTATCCCCCATCAAACGCATACCATAAAGGAAGAGGGCCAGGCCGCCCAAAAGTCCCGTAATCATTCCTATCCCCATAATATACCTCCAAATCATCTCATAAAAATAAATCTACTGAGCAAAGGTCTTTTTACAGATACAGCTTTATACATACATAGCTCCTGACAGCAAAAACAACTTATGCAGCCATTATAATTTACATGGGGTCTGCCATCAATCATTGTGATAACCTTTGCAGGGCAATTAGCAGCACAATCACCACATCCCCTGCATCTGTCAAAATCAAATACAGGTCTTGGTCGGAGATATCTTTTGACAAATGGTTTTATAAAAGCAGGTACGCTATTAGACAACATATCTGTCGACCTTCTGGCGGGGATTATAAAATCTGTAGCCTTTAAATCCACTGTGTCATCCCCAATAATCTGGAGCTGGTTCAAGTCATATAAACCCCTCTCTATGGCAACCGCAACAGTTGGTACCTCCCCTGTTTTCAGGCCAATCAGGCCAATCGCTGCCCCATCAAGATAAAATGGGTCTGATGATGCCAATATACATCCAAGTTTCTTAGGACTGCCGCCAGATGGCCCTTCGCCCTCCATAGCCTCTACAGCATCCATCACGATTAAATGCGGTTTCACAGACATACATATATCAATCAAGGCATCAGAAAAATCTTTTAAGTCAGGCATACGGACATGGTATTCTGCCTTGAGGTTTCCTGGTATGCAGCCAAACATCAGCTTGACTGCACCTGTAAATGTCGTCAGTGTATGGGTTTTAAGTTTCGGTATAGATACGATAACATCAGCATCTGCAACAGGTTTAATCACTGTAATGTTTTTCAATATTTTGCCGTTAGGATTGGGTAACTCCACTACAGACGTGTCCAGGTTCAGCTCTGCCCCTGTTTTTTCTGCTACCTTATCAATCCCACACACCCTGTATGTGGTCTTTAAAGTTCTTTCATTATATGAACCCCCAGGACTATCGCCTATTATAACCCTCCCACCTGCCTGCTGGATTTTCTTGACTACGGCCTCTATAACTGCCGGGTGTGTGGTAACAGCTTCCTCAGGTTTCTTTTTCATAAGCAGATTTATTTTCAAAAAAACCTTATCCCCTGGTTTTACATATTCTTCTATGCCACCAATGTCTGCTATGGCTGCAGATACGGCATTATCCACTTCATACTGCTCATAACTACTGCATTTCCTGATAGAAACCTTCCCCATGCTGATCCTCCAGAATAATTTTGTTTAAAGCTTTCGCAACACCATCCGCATCTTCAGAAACAGTGATATAGTCTGCCATTGCTTTGACATCATCTCTTGCATTTCCCATGGCTATGCTAAAACCCGCTATCTTTAACATTGGTATATCATTTTCACTATCCCCTACCGCTATTGTCTCAGCCATATCAACCCCGATAAAATCGGCCAGTTCTTTAAGCCCTCTGCCTTTGTTTACATCCTGTGCAGTGACCTCTATATTAATTGATAATGAACTGCTCACCTCTAAATTCAACCTGCAAAGTTCATCCCTTACCTTCATTAGCTTGTCATTATTATCATCAATAATGACAAATTTCAACATATCAATATTCCCTCTTTTTATAAGTGCTTTTAAATCACTGCAAATTACAAACTCAGTCCTATCCTCCTCTGGAAAGAGTTCATTGCCCTTTAAATACACCGATTGTCTATATACTTTCTTTTCCGAGTATATCTTGGTTTTATCAAAAAAATAATAGTATACATCAAACTTCCTGCATACATCGACGAGCTTCAGTGCCTCATCAACAGGTATACGATGAATAGCAATTTCATTAAATTTCTCATCCGTTATATATGCA
Organism: Calorimonas adulescens; assembly: GCF_008274215.1. Classification (NCBI taxonomy): domain Bacteria; kingdom Bacillati; phylum Bacillota; class Clostridia; order Thermoanaerobacterales; family Thermoanaerobacteraceae; genus Calorimonas; species Calorimonas adulescens. The sequence continues at coordinate 7,768 of NZ_VTPS01000021.1, forward strand.
CCATTACAGGATATAATAAAGACGTTCCCTCCGAGTAATTTAGCATACGCCCGTGCAGATAAGAATAACCTGCCAGTACAAAAGGCTATCTTTATCCCCAGGTTTCTTATTCTGTCAAGTACATACATATTTTTTTCAGAAATAAATTTGTCCGAGTTTAAAAGCGTACCGTCCATATCCATTGCCACCAGTTTGTACATAAGCTTTACCCCCAAATTATATAAAAACTGCCGTATAAATTATACTATAAGTAGTCCAATTAAAAAAGGCCCGGTTTTTCGGGCCATGAAAAATAATTTATTTATTTTACCGCCTGTATGGCTCTTTCCAGTCTGTTCAAAGCATCTTCTGCTTCATCCATTGTGTAGTTTAATGCAGGCAAAAGCCTTATGGATGATGTGCCCGCACCAAGAATCATAAGCCTTTCTTTATTTACTGCATTGTAGAGTATCTCATCCCTCTTTTCAGGAGATATCTTCTTGGTCCTCTTATTTTCTACAATCTCTATGCCCATCATCAGCCCTATCCCTCTCGCATCACCGATTATCTCATATTTATTTTTCATTTCATTTAACCGTGCCAGCATATATGCGCCTACACTCTTTGCATTCTCCATCAAATTGTGCTTCTCAATATAATTAATCATAAACAGAGACATGAGGGCCATCCTCGGCTCAGCAGAAAAGGTTTCAGAGTGTCTGGAGCCTTTTGTAAACATCGGACTCCTGCCTATGGTAGCACCCATTGGATATCCAGCACCCAGGGCTTTTGCTGTACATATAGTGTCTGGAGCAACATCATAGTTTTCTACTGCCCACCATTTTCCTGTTCGTCCTATACCTGCCTGTACCTCATCACATATAAGCTCGGCCGCATACTCATCAGCAACCTGCCTCAACCCTTTTACAAATGATGCTGGAGGCACTATTATGCCGCCTTCTCCGGATATTGGCTCGAACAATATGCCGGCAATGTCTGTCCCTTCCTGTTCTAGAGCCCTTCTTATCTCATTTACGCAGTATGCCTCTTCCTTACATTCCTCCGGAGTCATATGGTAAGGACATCTATAGCAGTATGCATAAGGTACCCTGACAATCGGCAGGGCCTGAGGAAAATAGTTTCTCTGCGTAGATTTGGAGGCTGTGAAGGAAATAGCATATCCTGTCCTCCCATGGAATGTGGGCCTGAATCCAACAAATCTGAACTTATGAGTCCTGTCTATAACTGATTTAATGGCTGTTTCAACAGCCCTGGCTCCACTGGTTGTAAAAAACACCTGCTTATCCCAGTTGCCTGGTGCTATGGAGGCTAATTTTTCTGCCAGCAGGGTCTGAGGTATGGCATCGAAGTCCTGGCAGGGAAACTCTTCTGCCACATCTTTAATCTTCTCCTCAAAGACAACCATATCAGGGTTTCTAAAGCCTATTGCCCTTACTGCAACACCGGATGTTACATCTAAGTATTCATTCCCCTCTATGTCCTTAAGTCTATTTCCCTTTGCTCCTGTGTGGTCAAGGACGGGATAAATGCCTCTATCCTGAGTGGATATACCTATTATTTTTTTAGCTCTTTCAGCCCAGTACTCTGATGTCATTGGCGCATCCTTTACCCCTGGATAAAGTTCCTCTAAGATTTCTAAATCTTTCTTGTCCATCTTTAAACCTCCTAAAATTTAATTTGACTAAAATAGTCAATAGACTTATAATAAATATAATAATTGTTATCCTCTAATAAAGGGTGGTGAGAAATTATGGAAGATGCAGCATTACTGCTAAAGAAAAAAGGAATAAAAGTCACGCCACAGAGACTGGCAATATACCATCTGTTAAAAAACACAAAGTCTCACCCAAGCGCAGATGTCATCTACAATAGTCTGTCCACTCAATTTCCAACAATGAGCCTGGCCACTGTGTACAAGACCCTTGATCTATTAAGCCATATTGGACTTATTCAAGAGTTAAATGTCGGTGAGGACAGTTTCAGGTATGATGCCAATGTAGAACCCCATCCACATATAATTTGTCTGAAATGTAAAAAAGTCGAAGATGTGGAAAACCATTTCACCGAGGAGTTAAAGGAAATCATATCTAAGAAAACAAATTATAAGGTAGTCTCACAACAACTCTATTTTTATGGATACTGCCCTGAGTGCAGTAAAGGGGATTAATACATCCTCTTTTTATAACTTTTTCAAGAAATCCCTCATTCTCTTTGCAGCTTCTTTGAGATCGTCCATGGAACTGGCATAGGATAAACGTATAAACCCTTCACCGTTTTTCCCGAAGGCAGTGCCAGGTACAACCGCTACCTTCCCCTCGTATAGGAGCCTGGTAGCAAACTCGTCAGAGGTAAGGCTTGTATTCTTTATGGATGGGAATATATAGAACGCCCCCCGTGGTTCAAAACAATGAAGTCCCATGTTCCTTACCTCATCAAGTAAAAATTTTCTCCTCTTGTCATATTCCTCTACCATATTTTTTATGTCATTATCGCCATTCTTTAATGCCTCTATAGCAGCATACTGTCCCATTGAAGGGGCACATGTAACTGTATATTGATGTACTTTTACCATTTCTTTTATAAAGCCCTCCGGCGCAGCAATATACCCAAGCCTCCAACCAGTCATGGCATAGGTTTTGGAAAAACCGTTTACAGTTATTGTTCTATCCCACATATCCGGCAGGCTGGCAAAGGACGTATAGTCCACACCATAAGTGAGCTCACTATATATCTCATCGGATATGACAATAAGGTCACGCCTCTTTACCACCTCTGCTATGGCAGCCAGTTCGTCTCTTGTCATTATGGCGCCGGTCGGATTATTGGGATAATTAAGTATCAGGACCTTTGTCCTCTCCGTTATATTGCTCTCCAGTATATCCGGCCTCAATATAAAGTTATCCTCTTCAAAGGTAGGCACAAACTTCGGCACCGCCCCGGCCATAATGACACACGGCTTATATGTAACAAAGGATGGCTGTGGTATTATGACCTCATCCCCCTCTGATACCAGTGCGCGCAGAGCCGTATCAATGGCCTGGCTTACACCTATGGTCACTATGATCTCTGTATCTGGGTTATAGGTTATGCTGTGTCTTCTGGAAAGAAAATGGGAAATCTCCTTCCTCAGTTCTAAAAGTCCCATGTTGTGGGTATAAAATGTATGTCCTTCATTTAGAGCCTTAACTGCAGCGTCTATTATATGTTTTGGCGTTACAAAGTCTGGCTGGCCAAGACTCAGAGATATGGCCCCTTTCACCTCTCCCGCCATGTTGAAAAAATGACGTATTTCAGAGGTTTGAATTGATTTTACCCTGTCTGATAAGTACCTTTCCTGTTCCATTTGTTCACCTCTTTTTCTATAATTATTTTATATATTCTACATATTTTTTAAAAATCCTCTTTAATAAAATGGATACGGTTTATAAACCGGTGCATTCTTTCCATTTAATTGATAAAATGAGGCATAGCTGCAGTCAATGTTAAAAAACTGGCGCACATCATCATACCAGATTTTTGATATCACAGACTTTATAAACCCGGCATGGGATACAAAGAGGATATTGCCGGTAAATTCACCAGCATATCGTTCAAAACATGCAGCAGATTTATTTATGTAATTTACTACATTATCCCCTTGAGGAAAGGTAAACAAAAGAGGCCTGGCCATATATTCCTCCCACTCCTCCCGATATTCCTTCTCAATTTCGTTGTAACTCAGTGCCTCCCAGAGTCCAAAGTCAATTTCAGCAAGACATTCCTCTATAATAAGTCGTGTATCCTTCTGCAAAGCTATCTGTTCAGCAACGCCCCTGCACCTTTTAAGTGGACTGGATATCACCATATCGAGCTTTATATCCTTGAAATATGCTTTTATTCTTTCCGCCTGTTTCAGACCGTTCTCAGAAAGTTCGGCATTTGTCCTGCCTATGTATCTTCCCTTTCCCTTTATTTCAGGGTGCCTTAAGAGATAGATGCTTCTCACCACAACACCCCCATTATGTCTCCTGTCAGAAGGAACACTATCTCGGAAATCACGAGGGAAGCTCCCAGCACATCCCCGTTGATCCCGCCAAGGCGTGACGACATATTTTTTGCAAACATCAATGAGGCCGCTATGGAGGCTACAGATGGTACAACAAACCTCATGCCAAGCAGAAAAAAGCCAATTATACATGATATAGATGTTGCTATGGCCAATTCCCTTATGCCAGCACTCTTGCTGAAGAGATACCCGAGTCCCTCATTCTTTGCGGGTTTATACAATGATGAAACCACAGTCATTGTCCACCTGCCGGCTATTGGGAAAAAAAACAGAAACCTATAGTCTGCAGACCTTAAAAGGGTAAAGTAAAAAAGGAGTGCTATAGAGACAGACGCAGCAGCAAAAGTGCCAATTCTGCTATCTTTCATGACATTCATAAGCGCTTCTTCTTTTTTACCACTGGCCAGGCCATCAAAACAATCAGCCATACCATCCAAATGAAACCCCAGTGTAAGATAGACATACATTGTAAGAGCAAGCAAAGCGGCAATCTCCCTGCCAAGTGGTTCTGTCAGGTATATTATGCCAGCAACCACACCTCCTGGTATTATGCCAACCAGAGGGAAAAAGGCCGTACACCTGGAAAAGTCATCATCCTCCGGTTTTAAGTCAATATATACCGGTGTCCTGATAAGAAACATAATAGCCATCAATAAGTGCTTCATCGTCAAAATTACCCCTTTATCTTGACAGCTATACCTGATACCATAAGATATACAGTGTCGCTGATCTCTGCAAGTCTCTGGTTTACAAAGCCGGCGATATCGCGAAATGCCCTGCCCAGTGGATACTCAGGGACAAGCGACATACCCACCTCATTGGTGACGATGATAAACCTGCCCTCAAAGCACCTTATACCATCTATAAGCTTGCCTATCTCCCCCATTACCTCTTTCTCCGCCCTGTCAAAGTCGGACATCGACGCCTTATCCCAGTCTATATTTAAGTCCAGCATTAAATTACTCACCATGACGGTAATGCAGTCTAAGAGTATTGCCTTTGAGTGGCTGTGTCCAGCTATCACCCTGTCCAGATCCCTGTATTTTTCCACAGTAATCCAACTGTCGGGCCTTCTCTGCCTGTGCTTATCTATCCTGTGCCTCATCTCAACATCCACAGGAATGGATGTGGCTATATAGGTAACCGCATCAAAACCTGATGCCAGTTGTTCCGCCATGCGGCTCTTGCCCGACCTTGCCCCTCCGGTAACCAGTATTGTTTCAGCCATTTAACGTCTCCTCCAGTGCAATTAATAATTGTTCATTGAGCCCCCTGTCCTTAACAGCTATCCTTATAAACCTCGTATCAAGGCCAGGTATGTTGGAAAGGTCTCTTATTAGAAATCCTTTTTCTATCATCCTTGCCTTGAGTTCCGTTGAGGTAATAGAATCCAATCTTATCATAAAAAAGTTGGCACAGGATGGATAGGTATATATCTTTTTTATCCTCTTTAGACGCCATGCCATGTATGGTCTTTCTTCATTTATCCATTCCCTTGTCCTGTTAATATAATTGGTATCGAAAAAAATGGGTCCGATCCTTGAGGCAAAGGCATTTAATGGCCATGATGGCTGCACTCTTTTAAGTTTTGATATGACTTCCTCCGAAGAAAAGGCGTACCCCAGCCTCAGCCCAGGCATTCCAAAAAACTTAGTGGCGGCCCTCAGAACAATGAGACCAGTATATTCCGATATGTATTCGGCCATCGTGTAGCCCCTCTCAAAGCAAAACTCCATGAAGGCTTCATCTACTATAACATAGGCATTTTCCCCTCTGGCCTGGCCAATAAGGTCCAAAATTACTTCCCTATCATACAGGACACCAGTGGGGTTATTGGGATTACATATAAATACCGCATCATAGTCTAAGCCATTCAGGTCTACTTTGTCTGGCTCAAAATCGTGCTCCTCCTTGAGATAATAGACTGTGGGCGAGGCCCCATGGGCCAGAGAGGCCAACCTGTATTCGTCAAAGGTAGGGCCAATTATTATAGGCCTCTTTATACCAAGCCCTGCTATTATAATGTGTATAACCTCGGAAAGGCCGTTCCCAACCATGACATTTTCACATTTAACCCCCATATATTCTGAAATATTCCTTGTTATATCCCTGTTCTCCTCATCAGGATAGCATGTAAGCAAATCAATATTCTTTAAAACCGGTATCGCAGAATCAGGGATCCCCAGTGGATTAATGTTCGATGAAAAGTCTACAATGCCTTCCCTTCCATAAATATCACCACCATGCACCTGCATATAAATACCTCACCCCGCAAAATATTATCATGGTAACAAATCCTGTGGCATAAGCTAAATGCACTGCATTCCTTATATCTTCCCGCTCAAGCTCCTGTCTCTTGCCTCCGATAATTGGCTTCTTCGATGGCACGCCATTGTAATAGTTGAGGCCGCCAAGCTTTATACCCATAGCACCAGCAAAGCACGCCTCACCATGCCCGCTGTTGGGTGAGGGATTTTTAAGCCTGTCACGCATGCCCACGCTGAGAGACTTATTAAAATCCATACCGATGAACAGCGCCGCCGTGGGTATAAGGAAAAGGGACAGCCTTGCAGGCAGAAAGTTCAAAAGGTCGTCGGTCCTGGCAGATGCCCAGCCAAAATCCATGTACCTCTCATTTTTGTATCCCACCATAGAATCTAAGGTGCTCACAGCCTTAAAGGCCAGGCCGGCTGGAGCTCCAAAAAGGATAATATAGAAAAGCGGGGATATAAAACCATCCACTATATTTTCTGCCACCGTCTCCACCGCAGCCCTTATTATCTCATTCTCATTCAAGCAGTCCGTGTCCCTGCCCACTATCATTGAAAGATTTTTCCTGGCCATAACCACATCATTGTCCATGAGGCTATGGTAGACTCTCATGGCCTCATTGCCAAGGTCTCTCAGAGATAAACAAAAAAATATCATTAAAATATCCACAATATGGTACAACAGCCGGTACGGGGACAGTACTTTTAATATACTATATGGTATTATCCATGCAGTAAATGCAGTCACGGCAAGAAGCACAAGACCAGTAAGGCGTTTGGGCAGTTTGACAGGGTAGAGGACACCCTCCACAACATTTATAAGCCTCCCTATAAGCCTTACAGGATGTAATAAAAATGCAGGGTCTCCAAGAATAAAGTCAAGGACAAATGCTATTACAACATCAACCATTCAACAGGTCATATACCGTATTCATATCAATGGAGGCCCTGACCATTTCTGCAAGCCTGTTGTACTCTTCCTCTTTTTTTGCAATGTAATCCACCTCAACATCTACCGGCTTGAGTCCCTTGTATCTCCTGATGTTGTTTATAACCCCAAGCGTAAACCTGTGGTTTTCAAATATCCCATGTAGATATGTCCCCAAGGCCCTTCCAGAAAAATCTACTGCTATCAAGCCATTTTGGGATACAGTATATTCATCCTTTGGGGGCGTCCTGCCCATGTGTATCTCATATCCGGTCACCTCTACACCATTTAGCCCTGCTGTAAGTCCCCTTTCCTCCGTTATATAGTCCCTTGAATTGATGGTTAACTTTCCAGGCTCAAATATGGTCTCCAAACCAAATATGCCAAGTCCCTCAGCATCTTCACCACTTTCCAATCCCAGCGGGTCACTTATCCTTCTTCCCATCATCTGATATCCCCCGCATATGCCTATTACACAGGCACCTTCATTATAAAGCTCAACTATCCTCTCTGCTATACCACTATTCTTAAGCGCATTTAAGTCCCCTATGGTGTTCTTTGAGCCCGGTATTACCACAAGGTCAGGCCTGCCAAGCTCCTCTACGCTTTTTACATACCTGAGGTTGACACCGGGATAGTACAGGAGTGGGTCAAAGTCAGTAAAGTTCGATATATGGGGCAGATATATGACGGCTATATCCACATCGCCGCCCCTCGATATATTGTGCTCTGAGGGTGTATCCTCCTCATCAATCCTCAAATTCATATAGGGTACCACACCTATTGTGGGCAGGCCTGTAATATCTCTCAACATGTCCAGGCCAGGCCTCAGTATCTCATAGTCCCCTCTAAACTTATTTATAATAAACCCCTTTATTCTTTCCCTGTCTTTCGCGGGCAAAAGCTCCAGTGTCCCCACAAAAGATGCAAAAACGCCACCCCTGTCTATGTCACCCACCAGGAGCACGGGACAGTCTATAAGCCTCGCCATTCCCATATTCACAATATCATTCTCCATGAGATTTATCTCAGCAGGACTGCCCGCTCCCTCCAGTATTACATAGTCATATTCACTCTTAAGTTCGATAAATGTCTCATACAGCAGCTCCCTTACCCTTGTCTTATACCCCTCATACCTCTTGGCATCCATATCGCTCATGACCTTTCCCATAACTATCACCTGAGACCCGGAGTCAGAGGTCGGCTTCAGCAGGATAGGGTTCATCCTTACATCAGGCCTTACACCTGCAGCCTCAGCCTGCATAGCCTGAGCCCTTCCCATCTCCAGGCCGTCATAGGTAACATAGGAGTTCAAGGCCATATTCTGAGCCTTAAACGGTGCCACCTTAAAGCCATCCTGTTTCAATATCCTCAACAGTGCTGCAGTCATTATACTCTTACCTACATGGGAAGAGGTACCCTGTATCATTAAACACCCTTTCATACTGTCTACCTCCTGTGCTAAACCATCTCTAATTCAGGAATCACAACAGAATAGTCTCCTGCCTCTATCTTTGCTTTAACACCGTATGTCTCATATATGTTTTCACTGCTGACAACCTTTTCTATCTCTCCTTCGGCTATTACCGTCCCATTTTTTATAAGTACGGCCCTGTCGCAAAAATTAAGCGCAATATTAAGGTCATGCACTATGGATACCACTGTCATCCCTCTGTGCGAAAGTTCCCTGACAAGCCCCATTATATCAAGCTGGTATTTTATATCCAGGTGTGACACAGGCTCGTCCAGCAGCATTATTTCTGGCTGTTGCGCAAGCGCTCTGGCTATCAAGACTCTCTGGGCCTCACCACCGCTTATCTCATCCATCCTTCTGTCCTTTAGCTCATACACACCACAGATCTTAAGGCACTCCTCAACAACCCTCCTATCCTCCTCCTTTTCATTGCCGAAAAAATCCATATAGGGGCTCCTGCCCATCATAACCATCTCATACACAGAGAACCCAAGAGAATTCACAGCATCCTGAGGCACAAGACCTATTATCCTTGCCCTTTCTCTGGGCTTTAACTTTACTATATCCACACCATTTATAAAGACAGTACCGGCATCAGGCTTGTAATAGCCTGAAAGATGCCTTAAAAGCGTAGTCTTCCCGGCCCCATTGGGACCCAGCATTCCGGTAACCGTTCCCTGTGGCACACTGAAGGTAATTCCATTCAATATAGGCTTCTCATCAATGCTAAAATTAAGGCCTTTTACATCAATAACATTCAAATCAATTCATCCCCTTGTTTCTCTTTAAAAGATAAATAAAGAACGGTCCCCCCAGCAGGGCAGTAATGATACCAACAGGAATTTCAACCGGTCTTAAAATGTACCTTGCTATCGTATCGGTAAAAACCATAAATCCTGCCCCAACTATTAAAGTGAGGAAGAACAACCTGCGATTGTCCGGACCTGCGATTATCCTCAATATATGCGGAATTACAAGCCCCACAAAGCCTATTATCCCGCTTACAGACACGCAGGCTGCAGTCACCAGGGATGATATGATAATTATCCTTACCTTGGTCCTCTCCACGTCTACCCCCAGGCTGGAGGCGGTCTCATCCCCGAGGAGCATTAAGTTGAGCTCTTTCATATAAAATACAAGGAAAAGTACGCCGATAGAGACAAAAACCAGACTAAATTTTACCTTGTCCCATGAGGACGACACAAAACTGCCCATGGTCCAATATACAATTTCCTCCATATCATCATGATCCAGAAACATGATGAGCGACATCCCTGCAGTAAGAAGATTTCCAAGGGCAACACCCGATAGCAGAAGCGTGGTTGGGGGTATCCTGCCATTCACCCTTGATATCGTAAGAGCAGTAAAGCTGACCAGCAGTGCCCCTACAAACGCAAACAGATTTATCATACCTATGCCCCAGTAACCACCGTCTAAATGCAGTGCAATAGCCACAGATGCACCAAAAGCTGCTCCGGAAGATACGCCTATAATATAAGGGTCTGCAAGCGGATTTTTAAAGACTGACTGATATGTTAATCCAACAACGGAAAGCCCCAGCCCAACTATAAGCGCCAGAATTGTCCTTGGGAGCCTCAGATTCATTATAATGTTTATATGTGACTGAGGCACGTCAAGCAAGGATCCGGAAACCCTAGAGAAAAGTATCCTTACTGCCTCCACTGGGGTAATGCTGGCACTCCCTATAATCAGGCTTGCCACAATGCATATCATTAAAAAAACTATTGAAACGCTCAACAAGAAATAAAATCTGCCCTTCATATCTTTACCTTCTATTTGAAGACTTCAGGGTGAATTATCTTTGCCAACTCGTTTATCCCCTCAAGTATCCTCTCTGTTGGCCTGGTGATAATGTTCTCATCTATTACAAATATCTTCCCATTTTTAGCTGCGTTTGTCTCCTTATAACCCGGTTTTTCATTGAGTTTGTCCACATCGCCGGCATGGTTTGTGGCTATAATGATATCAGGGTTATGTTCCACCAGCTTCTCAAGGCTGTAATCCTGCCATCCTTCAACATCAGAGGCTACATTTTCACCACCCGCTATGTTTATAGCAGCATCGATAAAGGTACCCTTGCCGGCAGTATAATTGCTCTGGCCCACGGAAACCGCAAAATATACCTTGGGCCTATCCCTGTCCTTCACCTTTTCCTGTATGCTGGATATACCATCCTTGATTTTTTTAATAATTTCTTCGGCTTTGTCCTGTGTTCCAGTGATTTTACCGATCATTTCATAAGATGTGTATATATCATCAAATGAATCAGGAACTGTTATAATGACCGGTATGCCCATCTCCTCTAATTTCTCCGCATTCTCTTTACCAAAGGTGCCATCATCCACAAGCACTACATCTGGTTCCGCCCCAGCAATAGCCTCTATATTTGGTGTCGAAAATCCACCCATCTTGGGTTTTTGACTTACCTCAGGTGGATAGTCATCATAGTCCGACACGCCAACGATTTTATCGGCCAGGCCCAGCTCATACAGGATCTCAGTATTGCTTGGTGCCATTGAGACAATCCTTTGAGGCTCCTTCTCTATAGTAAATTCCCTGCCCATAAAATCCTTTATGGTGACGGGAAATGCCGAATTGCTCTGTGCCTGCTGCGATCCTGTCTGTCCTGTGCTGTTTGAGCCGCAGCCTGCAACTGACAGCACCAAGAAAGCAATAAGCATAAGTATACCTATCTTTTTCATACCCACCCATCCTTTCATTAATCAATTAATCAAATAAGAAATCGATTGCCTCTTCTATTTTTACAGTCATAAAAAAACTACCTACCCCTCCGGGGTAGGTCTTATCTTCTTCACCATTACCTTACCTCCCCTCCGAAGGTGTACTTCTGGCAGTGGCAGGTCTCCTGACTTGCACTTCATCTTACTCCCCAGACCTTCCCCGAAATACGGGTGGTGTCACCAGGGTTTCATCCATGCTCACAGTAGCGGGGGCTGTAGTGGATTTTAACCACTTTCCCTTAACCACTTGCCATATTCAATTTGATGCTGCTGTAAAATCAGCAATCGTTCCATCTTGATTATAGCACCGTATAGAGATACTTGCAATGAATGTTTACACAGATTCAAGCTCAAGCAGAAATCTTTTCACATCCAGTCCCAGCCCAAAACCAACCAGGCTGCCGTCTTTACCAATAACCCTGTGACAGGGTATGACAAAGGGGATGGGATTGGAACCCACCGCCCTCCCCACCGCCCTTACTGCTTTTGGCCTTTCAATCCTTTCTGCAATCTCTCCATAACTCACTGTGCTGCCATATGGGATTCTGGTAAGCTCCTGCCACACCTGCCTGCAAAACTCAGTCCCCTCAAGATACACAGGTAGGTCAAACTCAATTAATTTCCTGTTAAAATAAAGGTCTAACTGTCTCGCTGTCTCATCCAAAACCCCATTATGTCGTTCAAAAACACTATCATGCTTTTTTTCAAGGTCATTCAAAAATCTATCGTAATCTGTATCTATTCGTATAAGCATGTCAGCATATGAAGCAATATATACTGTGCCAACCGGCGTATTGGTATTAAATGCGATGAACTCTATCATAACACTATAACACCTCTTATAATTGACTATCAGTTTGCGGAACTGACGCATTTCCTGAGCCACTGCCGCCAGAATTGCGTCTGATTATAGCATTCACAGGCTTATAAGTGTCTGTATACATGAGCTTTTTTTCGATTAACCTGTTATTTTTATCATATACCATCTTGTACACCTTTACCCTATAGCCCTTATGCGCCTCCCTTTCCACGACCTCTGTGCCAGGTGGAAGGGTTTTATCTTCTTTATACTCTGTCACGGGTTCTATAACTTCAAGTACCTCGGTGCTCAGGCTTACCTTTTGACCTGGAGACATGTTCTTCCCATAGATGTCCACAAAAAACCTGTTGGAATTTACGTAAGCCCTTATATACACAGGATATTTGGAGGTATTTTTGAACCTAAAGTCCAGGACGTCTCCTGATATGGTTGCATCCTGGCCCACCGGCACATAGGCCACGGGAAATGAATGATGGTGCCTCTCTGTGACTGACAAATTGGCCCTGACAACTGCATTAAATACAGTGGTTGCTATCTGGCATACCCCACCGCCATAATCGGGTATCAGTTTACCATTTATTATGACCGGTGCCTCAAGATATCCGTTTTCCTTTATTCTTGGGCCCAGTACCTTATTTAAAGAGAATTCCTCTCCGGGGAGCAACAGTTGTCCGTTTATTGCACTGGCTGCAGTCTTCAGGTTTAACGTCCTGTTCACATCAGCAGGGTTAAACACAGTGGAGTACTGGCTTATAATATCTTTTACCGAACTCAGCATATCCTCTGTGATTCTGGGTTTTATCTCTTTAACCGGGAGGGTCAGCTGCCCATAGGTCATCTTCCTCTTTAGCATCTCTAAAGAACCCTCTATATCCAGTTCATAGCCAACCTGATGGGGTATCACCTCGATAATATTGTCCCCTTTAAAGGCAATTCTTGCGTTTACAGCAGGCTTGTCTATGTCTTTTGCTATTTTTTGCAAGGTTTCCCTTGCCTTATCGTCGTCGATTACTGGTTTGACTTCATAATTTACATATACTTTTCCCATCCTTGCCCCGGCAATGTTTTTCAGGTTGATAAGCATGTTCCCCTGCCGTCCAAATGCATATGCCTCTTCTGCAGCCCTTTCATAATCATAGTGGCCTATATCCCTCAACGTGATGTTATACTTCTTATTCAGCACATCCAGCACTATCTCCTGATTTGTGCTGGCATATGACTGTTCTAGAAAGCTCTTCAGCCTGTCTAATGTCATGCCGCCAACATCGACCCCATCCACCCTCACGCCTTCATAAACCACCGGCCTGCTCAGGTATATAATAATATAAGTGAGAATAAATACAGATACAGCTAACACAACTAGCAAAAGCACAAAACCCACCCTGCTTCTGCCGCCGTTGGTTACATTGTTGGACACCATCTATGCCTCACCCCAATAAAATCATCATGTATTAACTGATATTCTTTAATAGTTCATTTAAAGCATTGGAAACGGACCCTGATGCCTCTTCCTGTCTGTTTGATATCTCTTTCAGTTCATTTATCTCATTACTCATTGACACAAGTTGTGATTTTATATTATCTATGGTATCAATGATATTGCCGTAAGAGCGGTCCGTGTCCCTTGTAAGGTTTTGAATCTCGTTGGCGACTACTCCAAACCCTCGGCCATACTCGCCCGCCCTGGCCGCCTCGATTGAGGCATTGATCCCAAGTATCTTTGTCTCTTTCGTTATTCTTTTTATTGATTCTACCAGTGAGTCTATCTTTTCAACATTTTTACCCGTCATCTCCATACATTCAAATATAGCGTTGGTCACGGTGTTTATTCTTTCAATCTCCTGAAAAAGTGACCTGATATTAGAAGCAATGACCTCGCCTTGGGTTTTCAGGTTTTCCACCTGCATATCTAATTTCTCTATAACGCTCATCATGATTCTTGCCATTGCAGAATCCATTACCCTTATATTGCCAGCCAGTGCCCTCAGTCTTTCCAACACATCCTCATTCCCAGTCACCTCTATGATAAGGTCGGGGTTAAACTCCAAAACCGACCCAATGTCATTGCTGGTATTTATACCTATCTCTTTAGCAAATTTCATACCTGGTGCGTCATCATTGACATCAATCACACTTATCACAGACATAACCTCTGAGTCTTTAAAATGCTTGAGTATATTATATCCTCCCTTGCCTCCTCCAACCAGAACGCTTCTTATCATAGTACCCCCCTCTTAAGAGTATAACATATTTTTATAAAGTAAATATTTAAGAAATGGTTAAAAAATACCTGCAGAGGCTGTTTACAGGACATCTATCGCACTGGGGTTTTCTTGAATGACAAATGTTTCTTCCGTGATAAATTAAAAGATGATGAGATAGAGACCACATCTCCACTGGCAACAGAGCCATCAGGTCTTCCTCAACACGCTCAGGGGTTTTACCGTCTGACAGACCCAGCCTGTGCGAAACACGAAACACATGGGTGTCCACACCTATAGCCGGTATTCCAAAAGCGTTGCTCATAACCACATTGGCTGTCTTCCTGCCAACGCCCGGGAGCTTCATAAGGTCATCTATATTGGATGGCACCTTCCCTCCAAACTCTTTCACTAAAATTCTGCATGTTTCCAATATGTTTTTTGCCTTATTGTGATAAAAGCCGCAGGACCTTATCTGTTTTTCCAGTTCTTCCTGACCGAGTTTGAGGTAGTCCTCAGGTGTCCTGTACCATTTAAATAATTCCCTGGTAACCTCATTTACCCTCTTATCTGTGCACTGAGCGGATAATATCGTCGCTATCAAGAGCTCAAAAGGATTGGAAAAATTCAGTGCGGTCCTGGCGTCAGGATATGTCTTTTTAAGAATATCAAATATCTTCATTGCCCTTTCTTTATCCAAGAGATTGCCTCCTCAATTTCCCTTCTCACTTCGGAATCTTTTTCTATTTTAGAGGCCTCATACAAAATTCCAAGGGCCTCTTTTCCCATTATCCTTGAGATTGCCCATGCTGCTGTGCCCCTTATAACAGGTCTTTCATCTGATAGAAGTCTTATTATGTTTTCGGCCTGGCCCTTGAGCCTCATATTTCCCGCTGCAATAAGCCCATTTCTCTGAATCACTGTCCTCCCTCTCCACCCGGCCGATGTGTTCTTAAAGCTCTCCTTAAACTGCTTACTATCCATAGACAGGATAAACCCTATGTCCTCCATATCATACGGTATATCCTGTGCCAGACAGGAATTAACCGGCAGGTCTACCCTGTTATAGGGACACGCTTCCTGACACGTATCGCATCCATATATCCTGTTTTGAAGTCTTTCTCTAAACTCGGAGGGAACAAACCCCTTCATCACTGTAACATACGAAAGGCACCTCTTTGCATTCAGCACATAAGGGGCTGCGATAGCCCCTGTTGGACAGGCCTTTATACATCTGTCACAGTCTCCACAGGCATGCATAAGGGGCACGTCTGGCAAGATATCCAGATCAGTCAATATCTCTCCGAGGAAAATCCACGAGCCCATAAAGGGGTTTATAATTGAGCAGTTCTTACCAAAAAAACCAACCCCTGCCCTCCTGGCTATCTCCCTATCCACAAGCGGGTCGTTGTCTGCCAAACACACCGCCTCCGCATTGTACTCGCATTTCAGATAATCTACCAGCTCACCCATCATCTTATCAAGGATAAGATGATAGTCTCTGCCCCGTCCCGACTGCGATATCATTCCCTTGTTCTTCTCAGACCTTTTCGTCCCACCATAATATATCCCTACAGAAATTATAGACCTTGCCTCAGGTAGGACCTTTCTCGGGTCTATCCGTTCCTCTATCCCGCCTTTTTCAAGCCCTGACAGATACCCCTTTTCTCCCCTTTCCTTTAGAACGTCTGCTATATCAAACACATCGGCACCAGTAAACCCCACCACGTCAAAGCCTATGGACAGTGCATATTCTCTTATCTCATCCTTCACACATATCATCTCACCGTCTTAAAGCCCCTGTACCTGTTAAAAGCTGCTGCGATCTCATATCTCCTTGGCCTGGCCATGTTACCCGGGTGCCCCTTAAATGGAGAAATGCATGAAAGGCTGTTCTCGTCAATGTCCGTCAGGACCCTGTCAATCACCTCTCTTAGAGTAGCCCTGTCATCTATGTACCGGTCCCTGGCATACCGAATTATGTTTGCTATGGCCGCAGTCTGACTGTCATCAGCTATCTGTTCCACCATGCTCAGGTCCACCGTCTCATATCCCATCCTGATATTTTCAAGGCCCTTTGACTGTATCTTATCCTTATAGCCAGCATTAAGGCTTCTTTTCATGGGTACCCTCTCCTTAATACAGGTAAAGTCCGGCGCCTTATCACGCTCTCTGAACGACCTTATTTCCTCAGCTATCTCCTTGGCTCTAACAGTGACATCATGCGGCACAAAACCATCCATCATTATAACCCTGTCGCATACATCAAAGTAATCACCAGCACCACCAAGCACCAGCACAGTTGAGACCCCTTTATTTTCATAAAGCGCCCTCACACTGTCTAAAAATGGTGTAATTGGCTCCTTCTCTGCGGAGACCAGCCTCTGCATTCTGGCGTCCCTTATCATAAAGTTTGTAGCACATGTATCCTCATCCATAAGCAGTAACGAAGTGCCAATCTCCAGGGCCTCAATGATATTTGCTGCCTGGGATGTGCTGCCGCTGGCATTCAATGTGGAAAAAAATCTCGTATCCTCCCCGGTCGGTATATTGTTAATGAAAGGCGATATGTCCACATTTTCAATGTATCTTCCATCCTCAGCCCTTATCTTTACTGCATCGTCCACGGTGATGACATACTCCCTGCCGTCACCAGGAATATGGTTGTATACACATTTTTCGAGAGCCTTAAGCAGGGTACTCTTGCCGTGGTATCCTCCGCCTACAACGAGTGTCACCCCTTCGGGTATACCCATACCTGTAATTGTCCCCCTGTGCGGCAACATTATGGATACCCTCATAGTATCCGGAGACCTAAACGGTACAGCATTTTTAAGCGGCCTCTCACTTATTCCACTCTCCCTCGGAAGTACAGCTCCATCAGCCACAAAGGCTACCAGTCCCATATTACGAAGAACCCTCCTTATATACTGCTGGTCCTGATACAGATCTATAAAATCCACAGCCTCCTTCCAGTCTATACTCCCAAAGAAAAGTGAATTTTTTACTATACTGGGAATTGTCTCTGTAAATATCTTAACTGCTTCCCTTCCAAGGATTCTACGTCCGGCAGCGGGCAGCCCTACCTCAAACCTTGCCTCTACATACTCCTGTGCAATGTGCATCGATGTCCTCTCCAGTATCTCCTGCCGGCCACAGTCAATGGATATCAAAAAGCTCCTTCCTGTGCCCCTTCCCCTGGTGTTATATTTATTTATACTTTTTGAAAACTGCCTTGTGAGATAATCGCTCAAGGCCACCACACTATCCCTGTCAGCTGTATAATCGGGTGGGAACGTCTGAGCCACCCTTACCCTCAACCTTGAAGGCGGTGCAAAGGGGTCACTCTGTACATGGTCAATATAGAGCAAAAAGCCACCCATGTCGTATTCTCCCTCTATATCCTTATAGGCCTTATAGCCCTTACCATCTACTCTATCGAGTGTTTCAACCAGTTCTTCTCTTGTTTTCATGTCAAACACCTCCACTTATATAATATTAGAATAAAATACAAAAAAAAGGAAGGATAAGTTTTATTCCTTCCTCTCAATACCTCTCACGCTCTCTGCAAACTGTTCCAGCCTTTGCTTTACCAGATAGTTCACCGTACCCACAGGGTAGTTATTATTCTCGTCTGGCTCCCCTGCAGGCACTCCGGTAAGTATCTCAATCCCCTCGTCTATGGTATGTACGGCATATATATGAAATTCACCCTTTTTCACCGACTCAATCACGTCATCGTTAAGACACAGGTTAGCTATATTCTGATATGGTATTATCACGCCTTGACTACCTGTAAAGCCCCTTGCTTTGCAGAGTTTATAAAACCCCTCTATCTTATAAGTGGCACCGCCAATAGGCTGTATCTCACCCTTTTGATTTACAGACCCTGTTACAGCTATATCCTGCCGTACAGGTAATCCAGAAAGACTGGACAGTATAGCATAAAGCTCCGTGCTGGATGCAGAATCTCCCTCAATGCCTCCATATGACTGTTCAAAACATATACGTGCCGAAAGGGTCAATGGCTTGTTTTGTGCAAACTTTGAACCAAGATATCCTGTTATTATCATTACTCCCTTGTCGTGGATGCTGCCGCTCAGTCTGCTTTCTCTCTCAATGTTAACTACGCCTTCCTTACCAGCATAGGTAGATGCAGTAACCCTTGTAGGTCTTCCAAATGTATAATCACCCAGATCAATTACTGTAAGGGCATTTACCTGACCCACAACCTTTCCATCTACATCAATCATCAATGTCCCATCAAGTGTGGCCTCTAAAAGCCTCTCCTCATATCTATTAAACCTCTTCTCTTTTTCTCTTATGGCTTTTTTCACATGTTCTTCTCTCACCACATCACTCCCGCTGTCCGATGCCCACAGGTCTGATTCATGCAACACCTCGGCTATTGCATTGAACCTTGTTGAGAGCTTCTTCTGGCTTTCCGAGACCCTTGTCGAGAACTCCAGCACGGCAGCTACCCCCGATTTATCAAATGGCCTCAGCCCATGGCTTTCTGTATAACTACCGATAAATCCAATCATTCTTTTAATATTATCATCATTTAATGGCATGGTATCGTCAAAATCCACAAGTACTTTAAAGTACTTTTCAAAGTCCTCATCACTGCTGTACAAAATAGAGTATATAGTCGGGCTTCCTATCATAATTATCTTTACATTTACAGGTATTGGCTCGGGCTTTAATGAACTCATGGAGACAAATCCCAGTCTGTCCTGCGGCAGTTCAATACGCAGCTCACCCGTTTTCAAAACCCTCTTTATCCCATCCCATACATACGGGTAGGATAACACATCATGGGCCTGAAGGATTAAATAACCACCATTGGCCCTGTGAAAAGCCCCCGGCTTTATCCTTGTAAAATCAGTGGTTGCTACCCCAAACTCATTAACATACTCCAAACTTCCAAATAAGTTGCTGTATGTCGGATTATGTTCTATAACAACCGGAGCTCCTTCACTGTTCTCATGATTTATCAGGAGATTGACGCTAAACCTTGTAAAGTAGTCATCCCTTCTTCCCCTCATTATCATCGCAAACGGGTTATCGCCTTCCTGAACTTCCTGTTCAGGATTTATGAATTCATTCAGGTTGTCCAATATGTCCTCCTGCATATTCTCAAAATATTCTTCTACCTTTTTGTTGTCACCATACTTTCGCTTCATATCTTCAATATATTGACCCACTGCAAATAATCCTACTCTTTTGTCCAGCTGGTTCAGTTCATCCTTCATCTGCTTTTCTAATGCCTGCGACCTTTTGAAGGCATCGGATATCTTTAACTGTAGTTTGTTAAGCCTATCCTCAATCTCTCTCCTCTCATTCCCACCTAAAGCCTCAAATTCTTCCTGGCTCATCTTTCTTCCATCCACAATCGGGATTGTAACAAAACCCGTCGGGCCTGTCTGAAGGGCAAAGCCATAATCCTTCGCCGTATCCTTAAGCTCTTCAAGGATCTCCACCCTGGCGTCCTGATACTTTTTAATTATGTTGTTCCTCTGTGATTGATAGTCTTCACTTTCAAACACCCTTGGTATCTGCGATTTTAATACGGCTGCAAAGTCTTCCATATCTTTTTTAAATCGTATACCCTCGCCAGGCCTAAAGCTCAACGCTATCGGCTGGGTGGGTTCTTTAAAATTAAAAACATAGCACCAGTCTTCCGGGACTTTTTCTTTAATAGCCGTCTCTTTAACTATGTGGCGGGCATAACTGTTTTTCCCTGTGCCAGTAATCCCTGACATATAGATGTTATAGCCTTTATTTTTCATCCTAAGCCCAAACTGCATGGCTTCCACAGCTCTCTCCTGACCTATAATTCCATAGTCCTTGCCAAGCTTTGCTGTGGTCTCAAAGTCAAGGTCTTCAAGGCTGATTCTCTTCTTTAAATCCTCATGGCTCAATTCTTTCACGATATCACCCCATTGTAAATTTGATGATAGTTTATAATATTCGATATTACTCCGAAATTTCCTTTAAAAAATATAGGCCGGGTTAATCACCCGGCCTGCCGTCCTTTGGACCTTTTTCATTACTATCACATCCCTTAATTCATTAATCCTGTTTAAATCTTTCCGACCTGTATCGTCCACCGAATAGCTGATTCACGTTCAAATTTCATTTTTATTCTTTTTTTCACTGTCTTGATTGCCGTCTGTTATATTACTTTTTCTATCCATCTGCTTTTCCGCATACCGTATCATCTTCTTAACCATGTGGCCGCCAATTTTGCCGACCTCTCTTGTGGTCATGTTCTCCCAACCTCTCTCCTCAATGTCATCATCCAGGTCCAGCTCTTCTGCTACTTCGTCCCTAAGATCATCCAGCTCGTCCTCTGATTTTGGATATATCTTTCTCCAGTTAGACATATCTCTCCCTCCTTTCTACAAATATTTTCTCCCTTTACCGCAAGCAATATTAAGGAATTTGATAAAACAGTTGTACCGCACTCCAAAAAACACAGAGGGCACGCTAGGTAAAAACGCCGAAAGCCGCTCAGCATACCCGTGGATTTCAAGACCCGATTCATCATTTACTGGCAAAAATATAAAGGGTAAATGCCTTTTATAATAATCCCCTTGACTTTAGAAACTCCTTTGCCACATCTGCTGCATTCTTTCCTTCACCATCAATCTGATAGTTTAATTTCTGCATGTCTTCATCGGTTATTGAATTGGCCAGCTTATTCAGTACATCAGCTATTTCAGGATGCTTTTCCAGTACATCGCCTCTTACCAGCGGTGCGGCATAATACGGTGGGAAGAAATGCTTATCATCCTCCAGTATCTTAAGATTGTGAGATACAAGAAGCCCGTCTGTAGCAAAGGCATCTATTACCTGAACCTCATCATTATCAATAGCAGGATATCTTACACCTGTATCCATGGATTTTACATTTTTAAACTCAAAACCATACTTTTCTTTTAATCCAGGATAACCATCTGGCCTCTCTACAAATTCCATAGAGCACCCCAGTACCAACTGGTCAGCTATCTTACCCAGGTCAGAAAATGTCTCAATATTGCTTTTATTTGCAAAATCCTCTTTTACGGCTAATGTATATGTGTTATTAAACCCCCATGGTTCAAGCCATACAAGATTCCATTTATCCTTGTACTCCTTTTTCACTGTTCCATATGCTTCATCCGGGTCTGTAGTGGGTTCCATCTGCAATATATCAACAAGACCCGTGCCTGTATAGTCCATATAGATATCTATCCCATTGTTTGAACTACCTTTTTTAATGCCTTCAAAGCATACATTTGTACCGCCAAGATTTAGTTGTCTCACTACCTTCAGGTCTGTATGCGTTTCTATCAGGTCTGCCATCATGTGACCAACAATTATCTGCTCTGTAAAGTTTTTGGAGCCAACTACAATAGTATCGCCTGCCGCCGACTGACTGGCGCCACCGCCAGATGTACCGCACCCTGCCACTATTGCAGTTAAAAGCAACAAACTACATAGTATCATTATCCTCCCTATACTCATATTAATCCCTCCGTCTGTAAAAATTCTTTTGCCACCTCATGAGGGTCCATGCCGTCTATATCAACCTTGGCATTGAGCTCAGCCATTTTAGCATCATCAATTTTACCTGCCAGTTTATTTATCAAATCCTCAAGACCTGGTATCTCGGATAGTGTATCCTCCCTTACCATTGGTACTGCATAATATGGCGGGAAGAAACGTCTGTCATCTTCTAATATTACCAGATCAAATGCAGGTATACGTCCATCGGTTGAAAAGGCAGAAATTACATCAACCTCATCATTCTTTATTGAGCTATACATTAAACCGGGATCCATAGGCATAACCTCTTTGAACTTAATCCCGTACTCTTTGCTCCAGCCCGGATATCCATCTGGCCTTTCGCTGAATTCCATAGAACAGCCAAGAACGGCATCAGGAGCAACTTTGATTAAATCTGAAGCCTTCTCTAAGCCATTAGCATCAGCATAATCTTTCTTTACAGCCATAGCGTACGTATTGTTGAATCCCAGAGGCTCAAGCCATTTTATTCCCCAGTTTTTGTGGTAATTCTCTTTAACAACGCTGTATGCCTCATCAGGGTCAGTAATGAGATCCTTGTGCAGTATCTGCATCAGACCTGAGCCTGTATATTCTACAGCAGCATCTATATCACCGTTAGTTATAGCACTGTGTACCACCATCGTACCATTTAGCCCAAGCTTTCTCACCACTTTCACATCGGGCATATTCTCTTCCACAAGAGTAGCCAAAAGTTCTCCCATTATAAACCGCTCCGTATAGCTGGCTGAACCAACAATAAACTCCTTTTTGCCAGCAGCAACATTGTCTGCATTCGTGCCACATCCTGCTAAAACCCCCAATATCAGAACAAGTAAAACAATTACGGATATAAATCCTTTCTTTCTCAAATCTACTCCCCCTCTATTTTTTTAATCCCTTCGGTGTTACACTCCTCTCCATTATGCTCAATATAAAGTCAACAAGCAATGCCAATACCATAGCTGGTATTGCCCCAGAAATGATCATTTTGTTGTTAACCATTGATATTCCTCTGTATATCAACTGTCCGAGCCCTCCAGCGCCTATAAGGGCAGCAAGGGTAGTAAGACCAACTGCAGTTACTGCTGATATTCTTATACCAGCCATTATTACCGGAAGTGCAAGGGGAAGTTGAACCATTCTCATTAGCTGAGCATCTGTCATCCCCATGCCTCTGCCGGCCTCTATCATAGCCCTATCCACATTGGCCAGGCCGGTATAGGTATTTTTTATTATAGGTAATAGAGAATATAAAAATATCATCACAATCGATGGTATTGAACCAATACCAAGAAATGGTATTAAAAAACCTAACAGCGCCAAGCTTGGTATTGCCTGTACAGCATTAGCTATTCCTATAACCAATCCAGATATACTATCAACCCTTGTTATGAGAATACCAAGAGGGACACCAATCAATATTGCAATTGCCACAGCAATCAATGTAAGATATATATGCTGACCGGTTAAAGTAAATATCTGATCTATTCTATCTGACATAAACGTCAGGTATTCATTTATCGTTGCCAATTTTCTCACCCCTCACCCAACATATTTCTCTCCAAGGACCTTAACAAGGCTACTGCGTGTTATAAGACCTTTTAGAATACCGCTTACATCAACTACAGGTACATAACCAATATTATTTTGCGACATCAGCTTTAAGACCTCCACAATTGAGTCATCCGGATGCACGCTTAAAACATTTCGCGTATATATTTCCTCTAACCTCTTTGCTGTGTCCCATTTTGACCTTATATCATTGGCTGTTGCAATTCCCAGAAGCTGATTTCTTTCATTTACTATAAGAATACTGTCTACCCCGCTATCATTCATTATCTCCAGGGATTGAGTTAATGTCCTGGATGGCAATGCTTTTACAGGATTGTTTATCATTATATCCTCCACTTTAACATACTCAGGCTGCTGCCACATACGTTTCTTCCCTATAAATTCCTCTACAAAGCCATGAGCTGGATGCCTGAGTAAATTCTCCGGGGTATCAAACTGCAGCACCTGTCCATCTTTTATTATGCAGATCCTGTCACCAAGCTTTAATGCCTCATCCATATCGTGGGTTACAAACACGATGGTCTTGTGCAGCTCCTGCTGTAAATTGAATAACTCATCCTGCAACTGAGCCCTTGTAATAGGGTCCAAGGCACTGAAAGGCTCATCCATAAGGATCACATCAGGATTTGTAGCCAAAGCCCTGGCGACACCAATCCTCTGTTGTTGGCCACCCGATAGCTCACTTGGGTATCTATCTATATACTCATCAGGAGGCATACCGACAAGATCCAAAAGCTCTCTCGCCCTTTCTCTCCTTTTAGACTTGGGCCAGTTCTTAAGGAGAGGGACCAACTCAACATTTTCGCCAACAGTCATGTGCGGGAATAGTCCTATCTGCTGTATGACATAACCGATATTTCTCCTGAGTTCTATCACATCCATTTTTAATATATCATTATCGTTAATATAAATAGTGCCAGATGTGGGTTCTATCAATCTGTTTATCATCTTAAGGCTTGTGGTTTTACCGCATCCACTGGGGCCTATTAGTACAACCAGTTCATTATCGTTGATCTCAAGGTTTATACCTTTTATAACCTCTGTATCTCCATAGCTTTTTGCAACATTTTCAAACCGTATCATAACCTGGTCTCCTTTCTTACAACTCAATTATATTATAAGAGTTGTCAGTTGTCAAATTAATACAGGCTCCTTCAGTAGGAGCCATATAAAAACTTCATTGTGTTTTTCAATATGTCCTCATCTCCAACAAGCACCAGTACATCGCCCTCATTTATCTCATTATATGGCCCTGGAGACAGTATAATGTCATTCCCTCTCCTTATGGCGATAATCGTAGCACCTGTATTCTGCCAGAATTTAAGCTCTGTTATACTTTTACCTATAACATGGCTGCCCTTTTTAATCTCAATCTCCACTGGATTGTAAGGGTTGATGTTTTTAAGCCTGTTTGCATAGTCACTTATCTTCATGATTATCACTTCAAACCGTTCATCCAGTTCTCTTTTTGTTTGCAACAACCTGGAAAGTTCATTCCTTAGCGAATCCAGCGTATCCCTCTCATTAAACCTATCTATATATTTATAGGCAGCCTCTTTAGACTTAACAATTATCCCGCTGCCCTGCTCCGATGACACCACTTCCATGTCCTCAAGCAGGGATACAGCTCTTCTTATTGTCTCAGGGGATACGTTATAAAGACCGGCAAGATTTGAACGGCCATGGAGCCTTTCCCCTTCTAAAAATTCACCCTTAACAATCCTCCGTGCTATATCAAGGGCTATCTGCTGGTATTTAGGCCTTACTATTTCTGTCATTTGCATCCTTCTTTCATTATTCCATCTTTTCACTAATAATTATACTATATAAAAAGAGGACTTAACAGTCCCCTATTTGACTATGTAGTAAAGTGAATCAATTTCGTCTTCACTGGCATTAAAGAGTGCATTTTTTAATTCCTCCAATCGTTCATTGGATGTAAGTGTACCATCACCCAGCATACGCCTTCCAACAATCTGGCTAGCCATCGATTCCCTGTGGTCATTTACGAAATTGATTATTTCCTGGATTTTCTTTTCCTTGTCGTACACATAAAACACCTCCTCTCTTTATAATGTCCCTGAGAATAATTTTTGATACAGGCGAATTTTATGCTAATATCATAGTGGAGGGATTATTGTGAAATATGTCATATCAGAGGAAATTTTTAAAAACAACCCCGGCTATATAAGAGGTATAATATACCTGAGAGATGCAAATAACTATGGGACTGATGAAGAATTAAATGATGCATTAAAAGCGCAGGAGGACAGGGCCAGAAGTATATTCACAATAGAGCGTTTAAGGGAAGAGTCATACATCGCCAGCTGGAGGGAGGCTTTTCAAAAGTTTGGCAGCAATCCCAACAAGTATCCCCCTTCCATAGAAAACCTTATAAAGAGGATATTGAAAGGCCATACACTGCCATACATAAATAAACTTGTGACCATATTTAACTATATCTCACTGAAATATGTCCTCCCCTGTGGAGGTGACGACCTGGACAGAGTGGAGGGAGACCTGCTGCTAACCTATGCAAAGGGAGATGAGCTGTATATCCCATTGAATGAGTCAGAGCCTCAGCCTGTGGTAACGGGCGAGGTTATATACAAGGATGACAGGAAGGTGTTGTGCCGCAAATGGACATGGCGCCAGGGCGACGCTACAAAGATCCTCCCTGAAAGTAAAGATGTCATAATAAATGTGGACGGTATGCCGCCGGCAGGAGAAGATGATGTAAAGGCTGCCATGTCAGAGATGGCCGCCCTTATAAAAAAATACTGTGGTGGAGATATCGTAATGGACATTATTTCTGAGCGCAAAAACACCTATGAGCTTTTATGATTCCTGAGGGCATCTATCAACCGCTCCATATCCTCTGGCAGAGGTGCTTCACATTCTATAAGCCCATCATTTACAGGCTGTCTCAGCCTTATCTTCCATGCATGGAGGGCCTGACGGTCCATTATGTCAGGCCTCCCGTACAGGGTGTCCCCATATATGGGATGTCCAGTATAGCTCAGATGGACCCTTATCTGATGAGTCCTGCCGGTGACCGGTTTTACAAGCAATATTGTCGAATCGCCGGCATATCCTATGGGCTCATAATAGGTAACAGCTTTTTTCCCATTTTCCCCTACCCTCCTCTTTATTATGCTGCCCTCTTCCCTTTCAATGGGAAGGTCTATATAAGACGGCCCCTCTATTATGCCGTGGACCACCGCAATGTACTGCTTTTCAAACCCATGCTGCTGAAGAAAATAATGGGTATACTGATTCTTTGCAAAAATTACTACGCCTGATGTTTCCTTATCCAGCCTGTTTACAGGCCTTACCATAGGGTTCTCATTTTTATTAATCAGATAGTAGGCAATGCCATTGGCCAGAGCTCCGCCTTCTCTTCTGGATGATGGATGGACGTTGATTCCTGCCTCTTTGTCTACTATAAGGAGGTCGCTATCTTCATACAGTACATGGACAGGTACATCCTCCGGTTCTATGTTTTCGACATACTCATCCGGAAAGATGACCTCCAGCCTGTCTCCTTTAGAAGGATACGACTTTATATACACCGGGAGACCATTTAAGAGGATAAGCCTCATGTTCTTGAGTTTCCTTATCTGCCGTTTTGACATGAAAAGCTTTTTTATCAGGATGTCTTCTATCTTCATACATGCTGTTTCTTCATCAACCAATACCTCAAACCTCATTAAATCCCCTCACATTTTCACTATTATCTTTTACAAAAAGTATAAATACAATAAGGGATATCAAAATAACCATACTGAATGATAGATACATCGCCCTGATACCCACCTTATCCATTATGGTCCCACCCAGGATGTTGCCAACCATTCCTCCAAGCCCGGTTGAAACCATGGTGTATACTGTCTGTCCGCTGGTCTTTAGTGAATCGGGGGTATGCCTGCTTACAAAGTTTATGGCTGCGGCAGAAAAGGTAGCATAGTCCAGGCCGCTAATACCATGTACCACAATTACCATAAGAGGCGTGGTGGATAGGCCGTAAAGCAGCACCCTTAAAAACACCAGTATTAATGCCAATATTATTATTTTCCTTAGATTATACCTTTTTATCAATTTGCCTGTAAAGTAAAAGACAGGTATTTCAGAGAGCGCAGCCAGCATCCAGGCCAGGCCGACCATACTGCTTGAACCCTTCAGATAGTCTATATATACACCAAGAAAGTTCTCCGAAACTACCATTGAGGCCTGAGACATAAACGCCACTATTAAAAATATGGAAAAATTCCTGTTTTTAAATAATGACCCCGGGCTGCTTCTGACAATCCCGCTGTCATCCGCGTATTTTTCTGGAAGTTTGAATGATATAACCCCTGTAATCGCCATGCTCACAGCATAAGCGATAAATATAATTTCCAGCGTCAGCCTGTCAGCCAAAGAACCAATAGCTATAGAGGTAACAGCATAACCTAAGGAGCCAAACAATCTGAATGTACCGTACTCCTCTCCCCTTCCCTTTAATTCTATCATGACACTGGAATCCAATACAGGCACCAGAGCACACTGAAACAGAGATAGGATTCCCATAATAACAAATACATGGCCAAAATCCTTGTAACGCATGTTGGCAAGGATTATAAGGCTGCAGGTAAAGGCTGAAACCATAAAGATATGCCTTCTCTTCCTGTATCTGTCACTTATCATTCCCCATACTGGCTGCATCAATACGGATACCATAAGTTCGCCGGATGCTATAATACCTATCTCTGTACCACTGAAACCAATTCTACTGAAATACAGGTTTAGCAAAGGGCTGAGTGAACCAAAGGCCATAAATAAAAATAGATAGATTAAACGTACAGTGCCATGCATATTTTTCTCCTTGGATATACAAAGTATTTGTAATATAATTATAACTGTATATAAAAAGTAAAAGAGGTGTGCATAAATGCAGGAGTTAAAAATCCAAGGCCTTACAAACCCCGGTAATATCTATTATAACATGTCGGTTCCAGTTTTGGTTGAAGAATCTATAAAAAGGAAGGAAGGATTCCTGGCCAGCAATGGAGCACTGAACGTGCGCACCGGCAAGTACACCGGAAGGTCGCCCAGTGACAAATTCATAGTAGATGAACCAGAGGTCCATAATAAGATATGGTGGGATAATAACAAAGCCATGTCACCTGATATTTTTGATAGATTATATAAACGCTTGCTTGCGTATCTGCAAAAAAGAGACCTTTTCGTATTTGATGGGTTTGTTGGAGCTGACCCCGCTTACAGACTACCCATAAGAGTGGTCAACGAATATGCATATCAGAACCTGTTTGCCCACCAGCTATTCCTAAGGCCAACGCCAGAAGAACTTGAGGGGCATATCCCCGAGTTTACTATAATAAGTGCACCTGGCTTCAATGCCATACCTGACATTGACGGCACAAATTCCGAAGCCTTTATAGTAATTAATTTCACAAAAAAATTAATCATCATCGGCGGTACCATGTATGCAGGAGAGATAAAGAAGTCGGTCTTTTCCGTAATGAATTATCTTTTGCCTATGAAAGGTGTTCTCCCCATGCACTGTTCAGCCAACCTGGGAAGCGATGGCAGTACTGCCTTGTTCTTCGGGCTTTCCGGCACCGGCAAGACAACACTCTCTGCTGACCCAAACCGCAGACTGATAGGTGATGATGAGCATGGCTGGTCTGATAAAGGCATATTCAATTTTGAGGGTGGATGCTATGCCAAGTGCATAAACCTGTCTGTTGAAAAAGAACCGCAAATTTACAATGCTATAAAGTTTGGCACGGTCCTTGAGAATGTGGTCCTGGATGAAAATACCCGAATACCGGACTATGACAGTGACAGTGTAACCGAAAACACAAGAGCTGCATACCCTGTAGATTATATACCTGGTGCAGTGATACCAGGCACAGGAGGCCACCCTAAAGCTGTAATATTCCTGACTGCCGATGCTTTTGGCGTGCTTCCGCCTGTAGCCAAACTAACCAAAGAACAGGCAATGTATCACTTCATTTCTGGATACACCAGCAAGCTTGCCGGCACAGAGCGCGGCATAACAGAGCCTCAGGCAACCTTCTCCACATGCTTTGCCGCACCATTTTTACCGTTAAGTCCGATGAACTATGCAAAACTCCTGGGTGAAAAGATAGAAAAGTATAATGTACCGGTGTATCTGGTAAACACCGGCTGGACAGGCGGGCCCTACGGCATTGGCAAGAGGATGCATCTACCCTATACAAGGGCGATGGTCAGTGCAGCTGTAAGCGGAGAACTGGAGAATGTCAGTTATACCCAGCACCCGATTTTTAATATACTGGTGCCGGATTCCTGTCCCGGCGTGCCATCTGAAATATTAAACCCAAGAAATACATGGCAGGATAAGTATGCATACGATGAGACAGCTAAAAAATTAGCCGGCAACTTTATTAAGAACTTTGAGAAATATACCGACGTTTCTGAAGAAATAAAAGCAGCAGGCCCCATTTTATAATCTGAAAGCCCCTTGCCGTTATGGTAAGGAGCTTTGTTTATACATTATTAATGTGAAGTCTTCTGTAAAGAAAAGAAAACAGTCTGGTTACTTCTCTAACCTTGAAGATAATCGTGCAAATCCCATATACTATAGCACCAACAAATACAGTCAAAGCAAGGTTAATAATCTGGGCAGTCAAAGATACCCCCGGAATATATGAATAGATGAAATTCTTAAAGAAATAGACCGCCACAGCCATCACAGCGGTGGATATGGCAATCTTTATGCCCTCTTTCAGTATCAGCCGCCCGTTTATCCCACCTATTTTATTCCTCAGCCTCCACCCCAGGGTAAATGAGGTGAATATGACCGATATTGAAGTGGCAAGGGCCAGGCCGGCCAGGCCCATAAACCTCACCAGTACAATGTTCAGTATTATATTCAAGGCCACCGCATACATGCCATTATACATTGGGGTCCTGGTATCCTTCAAAGAGTAAAAGGCCCTTGAGAGTATCTCCCTTGCCGCAGCCCCGGCCATGCCTATGGAATAAAATAGCAGAGCAACTGAGGTCATACCAGTAGCTCTGGCGTCAAAGGCACCACGCTCAAACAGTAGGCGTACCGCCTCTGTCCTGAGTAGAATTGTCCCGGCAGTGACAGGCAGGACTATCAGAAATATCATGTTCAGGGATGTTGCCACAGAGTCTTTAAAACTCTCCATCTCCTCTTTTGCCCCCAGGTTTGAAAGACTGGGGTATACAACGGTCGCCACAGAGGTTACAAATGTCCCAAGTACAAAGCCGTTGAGCCTGTTGGCATAATTGAGGGCTGAGACGCTGCCTTCGGGTAATCCTGACGCCAGCATACGGTCCACAAAGGTATTTAGCTGATTGACAGCGACACCCATAAGGACCGGGACAATCATAAGTCCAAGCCGTTTTATCCCGGGATGTGAAAAGTCCATAGAGTACCTGTGATGATATCCCAATCTCCTCATGGAGGGGACCTGTATGTAATATTGAGATACTGTAGCCAGAACTGATGCAATGGCCAGGCCGTATATACCTATCCTGTCAGCCAAAATAATGGTGAGCGCTATAATTATAATGTTGTAGGGTATGCCTACAAGGGCCGGCGCAGTAAAAGACTCATTGGACTGAAGAATCCCTGTGGCAACATTGGCCAGGCCGACAAAGATAATAAGCGGGAACAAAGTCCTTGACAGCCCAACAGTAAGACTTAACTTCTCTCCTGTAAACCCGGGCGCTATTATCCTGACAAGCAGTGGTGAAAACAGTACACCTGCCACTGTCAAAACAACGCTCACTATCAGCACAAGATTCATTATCTGATTGGCAAACCTGTCTGCGTCTTCTCTGCCATTTTTAGATTTATATTCAGTATACAGTGGTATAAAGGTGGTAGCCAGTGCAGACCCTATACTGGTAAAAAACAGCATAGGGATGCTCTGGGCCATAAAATATGCATCAGAACCCAATCCTGCCCCAAACTCTCTTGCTATGACCATCTCACGTAAAAAACCAAGGAATTTGCTGATTATATTTGCTGCCATGATTAAGGTGGCAGCCTTAGCAGCTCTCCGTACATTAGATGCCATTATCCTATACCATCCTTATAAATCGTTTGATATGGCAGCCTCTGTGAGTACATCATCCGGCAGATTTGTTACCAGACTCTTCAAATACCTGCCAAACTCTTCCCTCAGATCATCCCTTTTCAGTGCAAACTCCACGGTAGCCATGAGATAGCCCATTTTATCGCCTACATCGTATCTTCTACCCTCAAAATTGTAGGCATAAACAGCCTCATATCTCAAAAGTTCCTTTAAGGCATCAGTGAGCTGTATCTCTCCTCCTGCCCCCGGCTTAGTATGCTCCAGTATCTCAAATATCCTTGGGGAAATTATGTATCTGCCAAGTATACCAACCCTTGACGGCGCCTCACTCTTTTTGGGCTTTTCAATGAGATTATTGACCTTATAGATCCTATCCTCTATCTCCGAGCAGCCCACTATACCATACTTGCTCACATCATCCTCCGGCACCTCCTGCACACCCAGGATGGTACAGTTATATTTCTCATACACATCAATCATCTGCCTTAAGACTGGCACCCTGCTGTCAACTATATCATCGCCCAGAAGGACGGCAAAAGGCTCATTGCCCACAAAAGCCCTGGCACAGTATATGGCATGTCCGAGGCCTCTGGGCTCTTTCTGCCTTATGTAGTGGATGTCCACCATATTGGTTATATCCTCTACAAGGTTTAGAAGGTTTTCTTTCCCCTTATTCTTGAGTTCCAGTTCAAGCTCTACTGACTTGTCGAAATGGTCCTCAATGGCCCTCTTGTTCCGGCCGGTAATAATAAGTATATCCTCTATACCGGAGTTAACAGCTTCCTCCACAATATACTGTATTGTGGGCTTGTCTACAATCGGAAGCATCTCTTTTGGCTGTGCCTTTGTGGCCGGTAGAAACCTTGTCCCCAATCCAGCCGCTGGTATTATCGCTTTTCTTATCTTCATGCTATCCCTCTTTTGAACAATAGTTTATTTTTATTTTAGCACACCATAAGGCTCAATTCTACCTTATTAAAACAGGCCAGTGTAATTTTTCACAATATGTCGTTTTTTATGATTATCGTCTTGCGTTTGATACCTCTACCCTTATCCTTTTGCCGCCCATGATCTTACCTGAAGAGCGTTTTAATATGGCCCTTGCTGTATTTTCTGCTACATCTATAAAGGTAAACCTATCATATATCTCAATATCATCTACATCGCGCCTATCTATGTCTGCCGTATCGCTTAGGAACTTAAGCAACTGCCTGCTGCTTATTTTGTCTCTACGTCCAACTGAAATAAACAGCCTCACCCTTTTCGATTCTATGCCTATGCTGTTCTCCTTATAGTCATAGCTTAACTCCTTATTATAAACCATGCTCATCAATGCCGCTGCCACATCTACAAGGTTAAACTCCTCATCAAGTTCCACCACCAGCGGCACAAATCTCTTGTACTCCTCCTGTATCAGCACCTCTTTAACCCTCTTGAGTATATTGTTATACTTGGCCTGGAATATATCATCAATTGTGGGAATTTCCTTCCTCCTGATCTTACACTTTATAGCACGCTCAATCTGCTTTAAGGCCATGTACTCCCTCGCAGTAACAAGGGTATATGCTGTCCCTTTTCTATTAACCCTTGCCGTCCTCCCGACCCTATGCACGTATGATTCAACGTCCTGAGGCATATCATAATTTATTACATGGGTAACATTTTCAACATCTATGCCCCTGGCCGCAACATCGGTCGCAACCAAAAAATCCAGGTTGCCACCTCTAAACTTTTTCAAGGTGTTGAGCCTCTGACTTTGATTCATATCACCATGCATTCCCTCAACATTATAGCCCCTTTCTTGCAGGGCCTCCGTCAGTTCATCAACCCCTTTTTTTGTCTTGCAGAAAATTATGGCGCTGGACGGTTCATCTACATCAAGTATTCTGCACAGTGATTCAAACCGGTTTTCATGCTTGATTTCGTAATAATACTGGTCCACAGTGGATACTGTCATCGTGTTTTTCACAATCGAAATAAATCTTGCTTCTGGTTTCATGTATTTTTTTGTCAGTCTTCTTATTGCATCAGGCATTGTAGCAGAAAACATCATTGTCTGCCTGTCATCGTTGCACTGTCTTATTATCTCTTCTATATCATCGATAAACCCCATATCAAGCATTTCATCCGCTTCATCAACGACAAGATAACAAACACCCTTCAGGCTTATGATATTCCTTCTAAGCAGGTCAAGTACTCTGCCCGGCGTGCCGACAATGACATCGATGCCCTTCTTCAGTGCTTTTATCTGCCTGTCTACAGGCGTACCGCCGTAGACCGGCAACAGCTTTATATCAGTGTACTTAGCAATTCGTGCCAGTTCATCATTCACCTGTATGGCCAGTTCCCTGGTAGGCGCCAGTATAACGCTGTATATCTCATTATCAGACCCTGTAAACCTGTCTATGATAGGAGCTCCAAATGCAAGCGTCTTACCCGTGCCCGTCTGGGCCTGGCCGATGACATCAAAACCATCTAAAATAACGGGAATAGCCTCTGCCTGAATTTTAGACGGCTCCTCAAAGCCCATATCATCTATAGCCTTGAGTACTTTTTCTTTTAATCCTAATTCTTTAAATCCCATAAAATATGGTTACCTCCATTTACTTTAAAATCTTATCTTTCACTGGCATTTCAATTATAACTTAGTTGGGATCCCCTTTCTTTTTTAATGCCTCTTTAAGCAATACCTCCAAACTTATACCAACAGACTCCCTGTCACTGTATCTTGCAATGAGCTTTTGATTGGCATAATGCTCATTTCTGCTGCGTTTAAAGATATTTGCATTATCCTGTCTTTCAGGCTGACGGTACCCGCATGACCTTTCCGGGCATACAAGCATACGTCCTTTTCTGCTGTTCACCAGGAGCATATACCTGCCGCACATTGGACATTTTGTCCTGGTAATGTTATCAGGCCTGTATGCTTTGACATCCTGTTCAACTATTTTATTCACCAGTTCAACAGTAGTGTTTCTTATACCCTCCATAAAATCCTTATGGCTGTCCTTGCCCGTGGCGATGTTTGACAGGCGCAGTTCCCATTGGGCTGTAAGCTCGGGCTTTCTAAGCTCCTGCGGCACAAGCTCAATAAGCTGAATGCCCTTGGTTGTCGGGACCAGCTCCTTGCCGCGGCGTTCCACATAGTTGTTGTATAAAAGTTTTTCTATGATTTCAGCCCTGGTCGCAGGGGTACCCAGACCACCCTGCTTTATAGCCTCACGCAGTTCCTCATCTTCAACAAATTTACCGGCGCCCTCCATGGCCGTCAGGAGCGTTGCCTCTGTATAGCGGGCAGGCGGCTTTGTCTTCGATTTGTTTACCTTGCAGCCCTTAACCTGTTTTTTGTCGCCCCTGTGCTGGCAATTCAAAACCTGCTCTACGGGTGCCCCATCATCCGAATCTTCTTTCTCCGATGAATATGTTGCCACGGCTCTCCAGCCCTTATCCTTTTCTATCCTTCCCGTAGAATAAAAGATCTCACCATTGACTTCCGTAATGATGGTAGTCTGTTCATATAAATATGGCGGGTACAGGACTGCTATAAAACGCCGTACTATTAAATCATAAAGCTTGTACTCATCAGAGTTCAGCAGAGACAGGTTTAACGGTTGGTCTGTAGGTATGATGGCATGGTGATCAGTAACCCTGCTGTTGTCGACCAAGCGCCTGGTGGTCTTAATGGGCTTTTGCAGCAGTGGCTTTACAAATTCCGCATACGGCGCTACTGCTATGCTCCTTAGCCTGCCCGGCAATGTAGGCACTATGTCAGTGCTTATATAGCGGGAGTCTGTCCTTGGATAGGTAACCAGCTTATGGTGTTCATAAAGGCTCTGGAGCAATGATAGGGTTTTTTGTGCTGAAAAGCTATACCTCCTATTGGCATCCCTCTGCAGTTCAGTAAGGTCATATGCCAGCGGTGCCGGTTCATTCTTCTCTGATACATTTACACTGGTTATAACACCGGTATGCCCCTCAATCTTAGAGATTAAATCTTCTGCTTTATGCTGCTCAAATATTCTCCCCTGACCATTTTTATCACGCCAATCGCCAAAATACTCTCCAAAGTCAACCCGTACGGTCCAGAAATCCCTTGGTATGAAATTTTTTATCTCATTTTCCCTGTCAACTATCATGGCAAGGGTTGGGGTCTGTACCCTTCCCGCCGTGAGCTGTGCATTAAATTTACAGGCCAGGCCACGTGTAACATTGAGGCCTATCAGCCAGTCAGCCTCGGCACGACACTGTGCTGCATAGTATAGGTTGTCGTAGGAGTGGCCAGGCCTTAAATTTTTAAACCCTTCTTTTATAGCGCTGTCTGTCTGCGATGATATCCACAGGCGTTTGAAAGGCTTCTTCCAGCCAGCCTTCATCATTATCCATCGGGCCACAAGCTCACCTTCACGTCCGGCATCCGTAGCAATGACAAGCTCACCTATATCACGGCGCCTCATCAGGCCCTTCACAACCTTAAACTGATGTGACGTCTCCCGTATCACCTGAAGGTCCATACTCGATGGCAGCATAGGAAGATCCTCCAGCCGCCACTCCTTGTATTTCGGGTCGTAGTCCTCAGGCTCAGCCAAAGTCACCAGATGTCCCAGTGCCCACGTGACGACATACTCAGGCCCTTCAAAATAACCCTTATTCTTATTATTGCACTTTAAAACCCTGGCTATTTCCTTGGCCACACTGGGTTTTTCAGCCAAAACCAATGATTTCATTTATATCACTGTCCTCATATCCCTATAATTTAATACAGTTCAGTATAACACACATATATAAAATTGTCCAATTCTCAATTTTTCTGAGTTAATAATTCCAATAAATATATGACACCTATAGAGCACTCCTCTGGTTTTTACCAGTGGTTATTTTTTATGATAAAGATCTATAAAACTATATAGTGGGGGACAAAATAATAAAAAAAGACAGGGTGGTGGATTGTTTGAAAAGAGAGCTTTCTGTATTTAGCATAGCTGCTACATACATAGGCACGGTAGTAGGAGCAGGGTTTGCATCGGGCCAGGAGGTGCTGCAGTATTTTGGCTATCACGGCAGAGCCGGATATACAGGCATTATAGTTGCTACAGCAATATTTGTAGTCTACGGTTACGTGATCCTTGTTTTGGGGAACAAGCTGAGCGCTGATTCTTATCATAACGTTGTAATATTTTCTACAGGGGCTTATTTGGGTAGGGCTGTAGACTGGGTTATAACATTTTTTCTGTTCGTTGCTTTTACAGCGATGATAGCTGGCACAGGGGCAATATTTAAGGAGCAGCTTGGACTGCCGCTTATAGTGGGCAATATCTTCATGGCTATTATTACCCTTTTGACCACACTAACCGGAATAGCAGGCATAATCAACGCCATAAGCGCTGTGGTACCTGTCCTCATTTTAGGAGTTTTTGCTACCGGGACATATACGCTTCTTACAAACCCTGGTAGTCCATTTGCAGGAAATGTAGCGCTCAATACCACTCCTATACTGCCAAATCCACTGCTTTCTGGTATTGTATACGCTTCCTACAACCTGGTTATGGCCATCGCTATCCTGGTACCTCTAGGTAAAGAGATAAATAACAAAAGCAATCTTTTCAAAGGGGCTTTGTTAGGAGGTATTGGACTAGGGACATGTGCTTTGATAATTCAAACGACACTTCTTTTAAACATGCCGGAAGTATCGAGATATGAGATTCCGATGCTTTTTGTCACAAACAAAATATCACCTGTTTTTACCATTGTATACAGCCTGATACTAATATCTGAGATTTACTCAACAGCTCTTGGCGGACTATATGGGTTTGTCGCACGCTTTACAAATGCCAAAAGTACAAAGTATGTAACATATTCAGTTATCACAACTGCAGCAGCACTGGTATGCAGCCAGCTTGGATTTTCTAATATGGTCAGGTACCTTTACTCAGTGGTAGGAATAGCAGGTCTAATCCTCTTGGGAGGGCTTACATACTCTGTGCTTTCAGGAAAGCTCTCAACATAAGGGTTTTTATTACAAGATTTCTTAATTTAATATTAAACAACAAAAGGAAAATAAGAATATTTAATTCTTTTGCTAATTTTTCTGCAAATTTCTCATAAAATACATCTGGTACTGTAACAATAGGTTCTATTTGCATAGGGTCCCCAATAACAATGGCTTTACTTGTCCTCCATATCGCTCCTAAAGCAGATTGAGGAGTGGCCTGGCCAGCTTCATCGATAACCAGTATACCAAGTTCTTCCTTACCTATATACTTTAAAAACGTAGATACTGATGCAAATGTAGTGGAAACTACAGGCATGTACTGGCCCCCGATTATTTGGACTTAAACGACTAACACTCCTCGACTCACATTATTTCTTAAAATTTCTTCATAAAATTTGCTTGGCGTCATATAG
>NZ_VTPS01000022.1 GCF_008274215.1 Calorimonas adulescens
TTTCCAGAACATATACAATTTCAGCGATAACTT
Organism: Calorimonas adulescens; assembly: GCF_008274215.1. Classification (NCBI taxonomy): domain Bacteria; kingdom Bacillati; phylum Bacillota; class Clostridia; order Thermoanaerobacterales; family Thermoanaerobacteraceae; genus Calorimonas; species Calorimonas adulescens. Next base: position 34 of record NZ_VTPS01000022.1, read on the forward strand.
CATTTGGGACAAATACTTCATTATTTTCTAATATTTGTGCAGCTTTTTCTGATAAAACTTCTGTATCATTTAAAAGGTACCTTAAAACAATATTAGCATCAACTATTTGCATATTTTTCCACCGCCGCATTTGCCCAGGCTTCGCTTTCTTTTTCTTGTAAATCTTTATTCTTATATTTTGCTAATGCTCCCCTTACACGCTTATTTTTCTGCTCTTTTAAATCTACATCTTCCATATTTTCGTATGGCAATATAATTACCTCCACTTTTTTATTTCGCAGTTCTTCAGGAATATCTATTATATTAGCTAATACATCACTATTTGTAATTTTTCTGACAAATTTCATCACTCATTACCCCTTCCACAGTAAGTAAAACCTTTATTTAAATATATTATATCATGCAATCTAATAGTTTTATACTATAACACAGTGTGCCACTGGGGACGGTTCTTATGGTTTTATACAGAATAGAGGCAGCCCTATTTCAGGACTGCCTCTATTTCTTCCAGTGTCTTACCATCCATTATGCCGTCTATAACCCTATCAAGGGTATCCATATCAGCAGACTTTATCTTGTCATCTAAGCCCTTTGGTACTTTTCCGAACCTCTTTTTTATCATCTTGAGTACGGTGTCTATCTTGCCTTCCATTTTTCCTTCTTTTCTACCTTCTTTTCTACCCTCTTCTATTAATGATGCACCTATCCTGGTCATTCTTACCACCTCCTTCAATCGGTCTATATATTCATTTCTCACATATTTATCAGCTAATCCAAGGACTGCAGCAATCACTATTGACTGCATATTTTCATCCTTTATCTTTTGGGATAATTCTAAGACCTTCCTTGCTGCCTCATCTTCATCCCACCTGTGTTTCATAAGAGGTAAAAATACAAGGTCCATTATGTCCTTATTATTAAGCTGTATACCATTTTCTATTTTATTCTTTATGGCCTCATATCTTTCATTTTTCAGTGTTACAGGAGTCAGTTATTAGCTGCGGGGCAGTGTGAATGTGAAGGTGGTGCCTTTCCCTTCGGTGCTGTTTATGTCGTATTTACTTCTATGGAGGGTGAGTATTTCCTTTACTATGGCCAGGCCAAGCCCCGTGCCTCCCTCACTGGCCTTATAGTACCTGTCAAATATGTGCTCTAAGTCCTTTTCCTTTATACCCCTGCCTGTATCGCTGATTTTGAATAGTGCTTCTTTATCCTGTATCTCTGATGTGATGCTTAAAAGTCCGCTGTCCTCCATGCTGCTGATTGCATTTCCTATGATGTTTACAAGCACCCTTCTGATAAGTTCCCTGTCGGCGTATACATTCAGGTCGTCTATAGAAAACTCTACCTCCAGATTTCTTTCATATATCTCACCCTCGAAGGTGTCCAGTACGTCTGATATAAGCTCCTTCATATTAAAAACTGCCATACGGGGTTTTGTTACACCGGCCTGTATCTGGGAGAGAGCAAGGATGTCGTTTATCATATTACTCATCCTGTCTGCCTCCTTAGAAATGATGGCCAGATACTTATAAGACTTTTCTCTGTCTATATCCGTATCCCTTATCATCTCGGCATAACCCTTTATGACCCCCAGCGGAGTCTTGAGGTCATGGGATATGTTGGCTATAAGGTTTTGCCTCAGTTTTTCTATCTCTGAGAGTCTCATGGACATCTCATCCATGGTGCTGGCAAGGTCTCCTATTTCGTCCCTTGTCTCAGGCTTTATTTTTATGCCTGCATTACCTTCTGCTATCTCCTTGGCGGCCTTTTTCAGCTTTATGATAGGCCTGGTGATTCCGTTGGATAGTATAAGTGAGATAAGGGTGGCTATTATAATGGACGCTATAGCTATATATGTAAATTCCCTTTTAAAGAGGTCCACATTCTGTGAAATCTGGGTGACGGGTATGCTGAGTATCATGTTTGCCTGTATGCCGTTGTAAGTAAAAGGTAGGCTCATGGCCATGTATTCTGTCCCAAAGTGCGGGTGTGTGTATCTGAAGGTCTTTGGGGTATTTCCTGAATAAGGTATGACATTCCTCATCATCATCCCCATCATGGTGGCAGTGGTGAAGATGACCCGGTTGTCCTTTGTGACGGCCGTAACCTCTGCACCGGATTCCTCAATGGCTGCAGATAACTTTGATGGGTCTGGTTCAGGGACGCCAAGTATGTTGATTATCTCTTCACCGTAGTTTTTAAGCCTGCCAACCATAAACCGGGTGTATGTCCTCTCTATAAATACCACCTGTGTGAGCCAGAATATGGCGAGTACTGTGAGCACCACAGCCAGATAGCTTGCCAGTAATTTGTTTCTTATGCTCCTCATTTTATTCCTCCAGTTTATAGCCTATGCCCCATACCGTCTTTATGAGGCTTTTCTTATCGCCAAGCTTTTCCCTGAGCTGCTTTATATGGGTGTCCACTGTTCTTAAATCCCCATAAAAGTCGTATCCCCAGACTGCATTTAATATCTTCTCCCGAGAGAGGGCTTTTCCTCTGTTGACAGTCAGATATTTTAAAAGCTCAAATTCTTTTGGGGTAAGGTCCAAATGCCTCCCATCCACATAGGCTTCTCTGGATACCTCATCTATCTCAATCCCCTTAAACGTAAGGTTTCTATCAGTGGCTTCGGGGTACACCCTGCGGAGTATGGCCCGACATCTGGCCACCAGTTCCTTAGGACTGAAGGGCTTTACTATGTAGTCGTCGGCACCCAGCTCGAAACCTAAAAGCCTGTCGTATTCCTCTCCTCTAGCTGTCATCATCAGGACCGGGACGTCAGACCCTTCCCTTATCTCTTTCAATATGCTTTTACCGTCCATGTCGGGGAGCATTATGTCTAAGAGAACCATGGAGGGGTTTCCCTCGTTAAAGTAGGTTAATCCATCTTTCCCATTGGATGCTTTAATTGTCTCAAAACCTTCGTTTTTAAGGTATGTGTCCACGATATTCAGAAGGTTTTTATCGTCTTCGATTATAAGGATGGGACCCATACTATCACCTCAAGACTATTATACCATCAAAGGCAACGGTTCTATAGGGCCTCACAAAAATATCACATTTAGTGGAAAAAGAAAGAGGGTTAAACAATGCAAAGGCTGTGATATAATAGGAAAAGGGAAAGGGTTTGACATAATGCAAAGCCCAATCAGGAGAAAAATCTGGATGAGGCAGAGGTGATGTGGACATACACACATCATGGAATACTGGCTGTGCCAGGAAGCTGGTTGCCACAGAAATGAGTTAGCTACCCGTGGAGTGGTTTGATGTACCATAGAGGAGCTGACCTCTGGCAGGTTTCTGCTTTATGGATAGGAGTGTAATCCATATGGCAGAGCTTATCACCTTTGCCATATTCATGACCATGGAAAGCCTTGTATTCTGGAGTACGCTAAACTCCATGAAGCCAGATACATTTACTACTCCTGTTATCCTTAAGTCGCCCACAGGGTCAAGGTTTTTGTTTACGCCGGCGCCAGGTTTCAGTGGGCCCTCATCGATGATTATTTTGCCTACATTGCTTACAGAGCCTAAAGATGCGTCGATTGCTATGACAAAAGGGTTATCCATGGTCTTGAATATCATTGAAGTGATTTCTTTTATGTTTTGGGCATGGACAGGATTTTCCAAGGTGCCGTATATCCTGCATTCCTTACATATGTGCGGGAACAGGGTAAGTTCATATCCTATCAGGGGTCCTAAGGAATCGCCGGTGGATCTGTCGGTGCCGATACATAGAAACACCAGGTCATTCAGGTTTTTGTCGGATATGTATCTGCTCAGAGCGTTCTTTAAAATGAGCTTAGCATAACGGTCTTTATAGTCTATTATTTCCATCTGTATCCCTCCAATCAATAATTTTTGCTTAAACCTTATTTTATATTCATGGGGAGAAGGCATATGAAGCGTTTTTTTGTTTTGCTTATAGCGGTTATGGTTGCGTATTATATATTTTCCGGAATGAGTACCGATAGCAGAGAGGTAATGGACCTCAAGGCCCAGATAACCTATGACTCGTATACAAATTTTGTTTCCGATGTTGATGGGTGGTGGGGATATAGAGAGGGCGAGGTGCTGCACTATACCGGTGAGGGGATAAATGACTTTAAAATAAAGGTAAATGCCTCAGAACCTGTATTGTCTGTGGGGGATATGCTGGCAGTTTATGAGGACGGTGGGGATACACTGTATGTATATGACATGTCTGGAAAAGAACTGTGGGAGTACAAGGCAGGGGGATCCATAGAGGACGTGATCCTCAAGCCTGGTGAAAATATTTTTATTCTATATTTAAAGGATAGGATCTTCTATATGATAGAGCTCAATAACGACGGCAAGAAGGTAAATGAGTGGATAGCGTCCAACGATTTTGTGATGGGCTGCGATTTGGGTGGCGGCACTATGTATGTGGCGTCGGCGAATACAGATGAGCTGGGCGGCAGGATAACCGCATACACCAAGAAGGGTGAGCTGATCTGGGCCCAAGAGCTTCCGGGACTTATACCATTTCAGGTTAAGGCCTTTGAGGAAGGGGTGTCTGTGATACTGGATAAAAAGGTTATGTCATTATCTTCCAAGGGGAAGACGATGATGGAGAGAGATATGGCGGTGGACTATGGATGCATAGGCTATGATGGGTCAATCTACGGGGGCAGCAATGGAACATTGAATGGCCTGGCCGTGGACGGAAGGGAACTTTTCAGCATAAAGCTGCCGGGGATAGACGGGGTCTATCCTGACGATGAGGGAGTGGTTGTTTTGAGCGGGAGGTCAATCACTCAATATGACACAAGGGGTAAGGCTATCGCCTCTTATGAAGCCATGAGGGATATAGACTATCTGGTGCCTGTGAGCGGCAAAAAAAAGATACTGGCTGTGGGAAGGTCTGGTGCAGACCTGGTAGAGGTGCCTTTGGGGGTGCTTAAATGAATGCGGTGGACCTGGTTGTGGCTGTGATGATATTTATACCTGGCATTATCGGGTTTTACAGGGGGCTTGTGCTTACGGTGTCAAGCCTTATAGGTTCTATAGCTAACTGGTATCTGGCATTTCGCCTGTATCCATATATACTCCATGAACTGTATACCTCAAAGTCCCTGGTTGACTTCATGGAAGGCCTGGCCAAGAATGCCCCGGCCCCTGACAGGGCAGCCTTCATAGCCATTAGTCTTATTAGCTTTATGCTTGCTTATCTATTGATTAATCTTGCCATAAAGATTATAATTTCTATAGTGAATAGCGTAGCCGGTTTACCAGTCTTAAGGGGCATAAACAAGCTGGGCGGTATGGCTGCAGGGTTGATAGAGGGATTTTTGTTGACCTGTTTTATATTTCTCATCATACAGATGGTGAGGGATATACTCCCCGTATATGTTGTGTCCGCCATTGCGGATTCTACCCTGGGGAGCTGGTTTCTCAAGAATAATCTGTTTATGAATTTGATACCTGCAGAACTTTATATGTGGAAGGAGATAGTGCCATGAACAGGGAAATAGATGCAAGGGTTCCAGCCACACCCTGTGGTAATGGCAAATAAGGCTTCTTACACCTAAATTATGAATTATAAGGGGTGATTCTATGCCTGAGGTTTATAATGTTGGCGATGTGGTAAAGATGAAGAAGCAGCACCCCTGCGGTTCTGACGAATGGCAGGTAATCAGGGTTGGAATGGACTTTCGCATTGTATGTCAGGGGTGCGGCCATTCTGTGATGATACCGAGGAAAAAATTTGAGAAAAGTGTAAAAAAAGTGGTAAAAAGAGCAGTTGAAACGGATGCTCAGTAATGCTATAATAAAACTCAGGCGTCCTTGCTCCGGCAACACCGGGGCCATAGTCCATGAGGAGGTGAAAGTATGAGAGCCTATGAAGCTATGTATATCATTGACCCTGATATTGATGAGGAAAACAGGCAGAAACTGATTGAGAGGTTTAAGGGCATTGTTGAGGGCAAGGGAGAGCTGGTGAAGCTCGATGAGTGGGGTAGGAGAAGGCTGGCCTATCCTATAAACAAGAAAAATGAGGGTTATTACGTGCTTATGAACTTCAACTCCGATGCCAATGCCCAGATAGAACTGGAAAGGGTCTTTAAGATAACTGACGGTGTAATGAGATATATGATTGTTAAAATGCATGAATAAATAGGTGGTGTGAGATTTGAACAAAGTAATCTTGATTGGAAGGTTGACAAAGGATCCTGAATTAAGGTTTACAGCGGGAAGCGGAGTGGCTGTGACCACATTTACCCTGGCTGTAGACAGAAATTTCTCAAACCAGCAGGGGGAGAGGACAGCGGACTTTATACCTATCGTGGTATGGAGGAAGCTGGCCGAGGTATGTGCCAATAACCTGACCAAGGGCCAGCAGGTCGCAGTATCGGGGCGCATACAGACCAGGAGCTGGGATGGAAACGATGGGAAGAGAAGGTGGACCACCGAGGTTATTGCTGACGAGGTCAAGTTTTTAGGGAAACCATCATCTTCATCTGCAGGGACGCCATACGAGAGCAAGGAAGATGAAGGTGGAGACCTGTTTGAGGGGTTCATGCCCATTGACTCTGAAGACGACCTTCCATTCTGATAAAGGAGGGATGAAGAGTGGCTAATACTGCAAATCAGAACAGGAGGAAAAACCGCAAGGCCAGGAAAAAGGTATGTACCTTCTGCCAGGACAAGGTTGAGCTTATAGACTACAAGGATATCGGCAAGCTGAGAAAGTATATAACCGAGAGGGGGAAAATACTCCCCAGGAGGATAACAGGGAATTGCGCAAAACATCAAAGACAGCTCACCGTTGCTATTAAGAGGGCAAGACAGGTGGCACTGCTGCCTTATACTACAGAATAAATGGAGGGCTCTGCCCTCTTTTTTGATAAGGGAGGGGATACCGTTGCCAGATGACATAGCCAAGAACATAAAGATGATAGAGTTCTATAAGACAGAACTTTTATCCTCCCTTTCCTTTTTGTATGGTGCAATGTTTAAGGGGAAAAGCGATGACGATATAACCGATGCCCTGTCAGACATTGTTTTGACAGCGTATCTTCTAGGGAAAAGGTTGGGGATGGACTATAGTGAGATAGATGCCCATGTGCTGGACAAGATACACCTGCAGATAATAGAGGGCCATGAGGCCGAGGTGTGGTATAAGGACCTGAGCAGCCTCAAGACGCATATAACAGGACGGGGGGAGTGGTAAAACCGTTGAAAACATCTAATATAATAGAATGGCTTCTGTATCTTTTTGCTGGCATGGCTGTGGTCTTTTTGAGCTATTACGTACCGCTTTTGCTCTTCTTTCTCATTTTCTTCAGCGTGCCATGTGCCGTACTTGGATACAGATATTCTGTAATTGAAGCCGTTTCGTTTTTAGCTGCCATGGTTGTATTCCTCCTGCTCACCGGCGATTTAGCGAGTTTGATGCCTGTGCTGCCATCGGGTCTGTGCGGTGTTGTCATGGGTCACATGATAAAGCAGAAGAAACCAGCGTCAGATGCGGTGAAGAATGGATTTGTTGCGGCCCTCCTCTCATTGATTGGTACCCTGTGGCTCAGCACCTCACTTTTCAGGGTAAACATCATCCAAGAATTTGTAAATTCCCTGCCAAAGATGGTAGACAGCAGCCTGGCCATGTATAAGTCTATAGGAATGGGGGAACAGGAACTCAATGTCATGAAGTCTGCTCTGAACCAAGTTGTGTACTTCATTGAGACGTCAATTCCCTTTGACATATTGATATATGCTGCATTATCGTCTATAGCGGGTTACCTCATTGTGGAGTTCGTATTGAGAAAGTCGGACATCAACAGGCTAAAGCCGTTTTCATTATGGAAACTACCGGGCAGCGTTACCACGGTGCTGGCACTGGTATACCTTATAGAGGTTGCCTTCAGTTCAAACCATGTGATTTACCTTATAAGCTTTAATATGCTGCTGGCACTGGTTGCTGCTTTTACTGTGGAGGGATATTCACTGCTGGTATATTTTATGAAGAGAAACGGCATAAGGGCGTGGCTTCAGGCGTTTGTAATAATACTCAGCTTGTTGATACCGGTCTCCAGTTTTCTTATCGCGGGTGCCGGGATACTGGATGCCGCCTTTGACTTTCGTCATATAAAGAAAAGAGGCTGATCCCATGAAAAACAGGTTTTTAGGGTTTTTGAGGGCATTACTTAGATGGCAGTCGTTATTTACCCTTGTGGTACTGGGGGTACTCACGTATTTTAATGTAACTGTAGGGATTGTAGGCCTGGCCGTCTATTTAACCCTTCTATTTGCCTTGTCACCGGTGAAACCCAAGGATAAACCACTCCTTAACATACCGGCAGTGGAGAATATTGCCCTTCCGAAAGAGACAGAGCATCAGAAGGCATTCATAGAGGTGCCTATGCCTGTGATGATCTTGAGAGGGGGCAAGACGGTATGGAAAAACGAGGAGACCATGAGCGTATTTGGCGATGATTACAAAGAGGTACTCAACAAATATGACAGTGGCAAAAACAGCCTTATTGAACATAAAGGACGGTACTATCAGGTCAGTGAATCGACCAGAAACACCAGGAAGGGTACACAGACCATCCTGTACTTCAACGATGTGACGGAGCTGTATGAATACAAAGGCAGGTATGAATTTTCCAAACCTGTGATATGCCTTATCCAGGTTGACAATTATGATGAGGTAATGAATTCTACTGAAGACATAAGAAGACCTGTTTTGGCAGCAGAGATAGACAAGAGGCTCAGCAGGTTCACAGCGGATATAAGGGGATGCTTGAGGAAGTACAGCAATGACAAGTATATACTTATTTTTGAAAACGGGTTTTTAAAACTTTTGGAGGAGAAGAAGTTTACTGTTTTAGACGATATAAGGGATATAAATGAGGGGAACAAGATACCCGTGACCTTGAGCATGGGTATAGGGGCAGATGGTGAAAATCCGCAGGTGCTGTTGGAGTATGCATCTAATGCTATGGACCTGGCCCTGGGGCGTGGGGGCGACCAGGCTGTGGTTAAAAGGAGCGAAAAGATCTTCTTTTATGGCGGCAAAACCCAGACAGTGGAGAAAAGGACTAGGGTGAAGGTAAGGGTAATATCCCATGCCCTGAGGGAACTCATACAGGAATCGTCCCGCGTGTTTATTATGGGGCATACCTACCCCGACTTTGACTGTCTGGGGGCATCCATGGGCATGTACAGGGCAGGGAAGGAGCTTGACAAAGATACGAGGATAGTGTGGGAGAACAGCAACAGCTCCTTAAAAGAGCTGATGGAGAAGATAATGCAGGACGAGGAATACAGGGACGTCTTTACTGCAGGTGATGAGTGTCTGCAGCTTATTGACGAAAGGTCGCTCCTGATAGTGGTGGATGCAGGGAGGCCGGGATATCTTATGAGGCCGGAGCTTTTAGAGAAAACGCCAAGGATAGTTGTTATAGACCACCACAGAAAAACGAGGGACGCCATAGCCAATACAGTTCTCTCCTATATAGAGACATATGCATCCTCCACGTCAGAGATGGTGACAGAGATACTTCAGTACATTAAGGACAGGATAAACTTAAAACCTATAGAGGCTGTTGCACTGCTTACCGGTATAAATTTGGATACCAAGAACTTTACCTATAAGACTGGTGTCAGGACCTTTGATGCTGCGGCGTACCTCAGGCTCAAGGGTGCTGACACCATGGAGGTAAGGCAGTATTTCCAGGATGAGCTTGTGGATTTCACCAGGAAGGCGGAGATAATAAGGAAGGCAGAGATCTGGCCGCACCGCGTAGCTGTAGCCGTGTGCCCATCGGATGTAGAGAACAGAGTGATTTTAACTGCACAGGTGGCGGATGAACTTTTAAACATAAAGGGGGTGGATGCCTCCTTTGTCCTCTGTGATACTGGAGAACAGATAATTATCAGCGGGCGCTCCTTAGGTGAGATCAATGTACAGGTTATACTGGAGGAGCTGGGCGGCGGCGGACATTACACCGAGGCTGGAGCCCAGGTGTACGGCAGGACTGTAGATGAGGTAAAAACTGAGCTAAAGAGGATAATAGAGGAGAAACTTGAGGAGGTGGAGGAATGAAGGTTATACTTACTGAGGATGTAACCAATCTCGGCAAGAAAAACAATGTAGTAAATGTGTCTGATGGATATGCCAGAAATTTCCTTTTCCCAAGGAAGCTGGCTGTGGAAGCCAATGAAGCTAACATGGCCAGGCTTAAGAGAGTGAGGGATGAGGAGGAAAAGAGGATACAAAAGGAGAGGGATGAGGCTAAGGCACTGGCGGAAAGGCTGAATAAGCTGGAGGTAATTTTAAAGGTGAAGGCAGGTGAGAGCGGCAAGCTGTTTGGATCTGTTACATCCAAGGATATTGCCGATGCCTTGAAAGAGCAGTATGGCATAGAACTGGATAAGAGGAAAATAGACCTTAAGGACGCTATAAAGACCACTGGAGTGTTTGAGATAAATGTGAAGTTATATCAGGAGATAGATGCCAGGCTTAAAATACGGGTAGAGGTATAGGGGGGAGGACTATGGAGGCTATTGGTAGGGTACCTCCACACAGCATTGAGGCTGAGGTCTCTGTACTGGGTGCCATGATGCTGGACAAGGAGGCTGTGGTGGAAGCCTCCGAAATCATTACCAGGGACGACTTTTACAGGGACTCACACAAGATATTGTTTGACGTTATGATGGAACTCTTTGAAAAAGGGGAGCCTGTAGACCTGGTTACAGTGATAGATGCCCTGAGGAGTAAAAACCTCTTGGAGGTGGTTGGCGGGCAGGACTATGTGTCTGAGCTTCCTATGGGTGTGGTAAGCACTACCACAGTGCCTTACTATGCAAAGATGATAAAGGACAAGGCCACACTCAGGAGGCTTATAGAGGCATCTGGCAGGGTTGTAGAACTGGGGTTTAACGGCGGCAGTGTGGACGAGGTGCTGGATGAGGCTGAAAGGTCTATATTCATGATATCGGAGAGCAGGACGACATCCGGTTTTCTCTCGGTAAGGGATATACTGCCGGAGTCACTGGAGATGATTGACAGACTTCAGAAGAACAAGGGAAGCATAAGCGGCGTGCCTTCTGGATATTCTGACCTGGATAACAAGACCTCCGGTTTTCAACCGTCTGACCTGGTGTTAATTGCGGCCAGGCCGTCCATGGGCAAGACTGCCTTTGCCTTGAATATTGCCCATAATGCTGCAATAAGGCATAAGAAGTCTGTGGCCATATTCAGCCTTGAGATGTCAAAGGAACAGCTTACTAACAGGTTGATATGTTCCGAGGCTACCATAGACAGCCAGAAGCTGAGGATGGGTATGCTGGATGATGAGGACTGGCCAAAGCTGACCAGGGCGGTGGGGGTGCTCTCTCAGGCGCCCATATACATTGACGATACGCCCAACATTACCATTTCGGAAATGAGGGGTAAGCTCAGGAGGCTGAAGATGGAAAAAGGCCTCGATATGGTGATTATAGACTACCTGCAGCTTATGCAGTCGGAAAAGAAGGCGGAAAGCAGGCAACAGGAGATATCAAACCTCACCAGGGCTTTAAAGGGCCTGGCCAGAGAGCTCAATGTCCCTATAATCACTCTTTCGCAGCTTTCCAGGGCTCCTGAGGCTCGTTCGGACCACAGGCCGATGCTGAGCGATCTGAGGGAGTGTGTAACGGGGGATACATTGGTTATGCTTGCTGATGGTACACGTGTTCCTGTAAAAGATTTAGTTGGTGCAAAGCCTGAGGTATTTTCGGTTGATCAGAGAGGCAGGATTATAAAGGCCAGAAGTGATATGGTATGGTACGTAGGAAAGCGCCCCGTTTTTGATGTTATACTTGCCAGTGGACGTCATATACGCGCTACCAGTAAGCACCATCTGCTCAGCGGTTCGGGATGGAAGCAGGTGTCTGAGCTGACTGTAGGAGACCGCATAGCATGTGCACGAAGGATACCGGAACCTCAAAATACGGAGAGTTGGTCAGAATATCGGGTTGCGCTATTGGGACAACTCATAGGTGACGGGTCATCACACTACCGGTTTGCTCCATCGCGTGAATTGGTTGCTCAATATGCGGAAATATTGAATGATGAACTGTTGAGAGATGCTGCAACAAATGATTTGTTCTGGGACCGGATAATTCAAATTTTACCTTGCGGCGAAGAGGATGTATATGATCTGACAGTACCGGCTACTTCTTCATGGCTGGCTGACGGGATTGTAAGTCATAATTCAGGGGCCATTGAGCAGGACGCCGATGTGGTCATGTTTCTCTACAGAGAAGACTATTATGAACCGGAGACAGACAGGAAGAATATTACAGAGGTGATTATAGCGAAGCAGAGGAACGGTCCTACAGGCACTATAGAGCTTTACTGGCTGCCTCAGTATACCAGGTTTGTCGGCCTGGAGAAGGCGAGACAGGAGTGATGTAGATGGTGGAAACAGCTATCATAAGAAAGATACCAGTATTTTCGATGCTAAACGAGGAGACGCTGGAGCAGATAGCATCAATTGTCGCAGAGAGGCTGTATAAAAAGAATATGATAATATTCTTCGAGGGTGAGCCTGGGGAGGCCGTCTATTTTGTGATTAAGGGTAAGGTGAAGATATATAAGACCAATGCTGACGGCAAGGAGCAGATAATCCACATAATGCAGAGCGGGGATGTGTTTGCGGAGTCTGTGTTATTTACCGGCCTGGCCTATCCCGCCAGCGCCGAAGTCATAGAGGACTCCACCATAGGTGTACTGCGCTGCGATGACCTGGAAAACCTCATAAAAAAGAACGGCAACCTGGCGGTGGCGATAATCAATTTCATGGGAAGGAGACTTCAGTTTGTCAGCGGACAGATAAAAAATCTCGGCCTCAGGGATGCCATGGGCCGTGTGGTGGATGTGATCATAAACATGGCAGAGAGGGGCAGGGAGACACCGTCAGGGATAAGGGTAGAGTTCAGGATTCCCCGTCAGGAGTTTGCCAGCATGGCAGGTACTACCAGGGAGACTGCCACCAGGGCCTTGAGTGCACTGCAGAGGGAAGGCTCAATTTTACTGGATAAGGATATACTATATATTAAGGACATGGAAAAATTAAAAAGGTGGTTGGATTAGTATCATTTTTATCCCTTCCGAATAAATTATTATTAAGGAAGGGGGTTTTATGTATGGAGCAGTCGGAAATCAATAATATGTTTCTCAAGTGCGCTGCCAGGCTTCCATATCCTGCTGTAAGGGTGGAAAAGCCTAACTACAACTACGGGCTTATATTGCTGGATGACCTCGCCTCGGCTGTAAGTGAGACCACTGCTATAATGCAGTACTTAAACCATCACTATACCATTGAAGACAGGAAAATAAGCGAACTGGAAGAGTGCATAGCCATGGTTGAGATGCACCACATGGAAATACTCAATGAGCTCATTAAAAAGCTTGGTGTGACACCTGTCTATGCCAGCTATGCCGGGAACACTGGGATATATTGGAATGCCTCATTCGTCTATTATGGATGCGGCGTAAGGGATAAGCTTCAAAAGGATATAGATGGTGAAAGGGCAGCTATAGCTCAGTACAAGAAGCATATAGGATTAATAGATGATAAATATGTACAGGAAAACCTGGAAAGAATTATAAAGGATGAGGAGCACCACATAGAAATTCTTACAGGGGCCTTGAATTAGGCTCTTTTGTTATAGACACAATTAAATTATTATTCAGAGGAATGGTGAACATGGACCCAAGGCCGATAGGCATATATGACTCTGGTGTAGGGGGCCTCACTGTACTAAAAGAATGTATGAGGGCTCTGCCTGATGAGGACTATATATACTTTGCAGATACGGGGAGGCTTCCCTACGGCGAAAAGAAGAGAGAAGAGATAATTGGCTTCAGCCATGATATAGTCTCGTTTTTAAAGGATAAGGGTGTAAAGGCGGTGGTGGTTGCCTGCAACACGTCGGCATCATGCATAAACCCTGTAGACTTTGATATACCCATGGTTGATGTCCTGTCTATGGGGGTAAAAAATGCTGTAAGGGTTACGAGAAACGGTAGGATTGGCGTGCTGGCTACCAGTCTTACCGTTAAAAACCATACCTACAGGGACAGGATAAAGTCCTACGACAGCAGCATAGAGGTATACGAGGTAGCGGCACCGGAATTCGTCCCACTGGTGGAGGCAGGTATGGCGGACAGCAGCAAGGCTAAAGAAGTGGTGAAAAAATATGTATCCCGGTTTGAAGGTACGGGTATAGATACCCTTGTACTGGGGTGTACCCACTATCCCTTTTTGTTAAAGCATATTAAAGAAGAGATAGATGAAGGGGTATTCATAGTGGACCCGGCACAGTGGACGGCTCAGGGACTCATGGATATCCTGCACGGTATGAATCTTTTGAGGGAAGACAAGGACTGTCATGTCACTTTTTATGCCAGCGGTCCGGAAAAGGGCCTGTCGGATATGGCAGAGGTGCTTTTTGGATATAAAATACATGTGGACATGCATAGCTGGTAATCATCAATGGACGTTATTTCCATTGCTAATTAATTTTATATTATGGTCACAGTCCTTATGGCAAATTTGCCGAAACTGGTATAAAATAGTGATAGGGGTGATTATAAGATGAAGGGTTCTGTAGTATCCACATGGATTAATACTATGAAAAATCTTTTTGGCAATGAGATTGTGACAAAGACTATGCATGAACAGGGGTGGGACACAGATAAAATAATAGGGCCACTCGATGACATTGATGACGGTGCTACCAGCAACCTGATTGCAGGGGTGGCAAAGAAGGTAGGAAAGACCCCTGAGGATCTATGGAGAGAAATAGGTAGGAACAACATAAGGACATTTCACAAGTGGTTTCCTTCTTACTTTGAAAGGAAAAGCCTCAAGGGCTTTTTGATGTTGATGGATGATGTTCACAGTCAGCTTACCAGGCTTGTAAAGGGGGCCAGACCTCCCCGCTTGTTTGCTAAGGAATTGGGTCATGACAGGATTGAGATCAGGTATGTCTCAAAAAGAGGGATGTATGACTATTTTCTTGGGCTTTTAGAGGGTGCAGCGGAGTTTTTTAATGAAAAACTGGACATAAAAGAGGTGGACAGGGGCACAGACCCTGACGGGAACAAATACATGGTTGTGGATATAAAGTTTTCTAAGATGGTAAACCAGAGGAAGAACTTTGCCATAAACAGGCTGCTCACCTTGGGTGTGTTTAAGAGTATACCTTTAAGGGCAGGGATTTATTCCGGTGTCATTACCTTGCTGACCGGCCTTTTCCTGGGTCTTCAGCTTACACAGTACATAGTGCTCGGCTGCATAGCTTTTGTAATTCCTTTTGTTGTCGTATTAATCTCCAACCAGCCGCTAAGCCTTTTAAAGAGTGAGCTGAAAAAAATCGAGAATCTTAACCTTGAGGAAGATACCACTGTGGTCACAGGGGACATATATGAAAAAATATTTGATGACCTGAAAAATGCTAAGGAGAACTTGAGGAAAGAGATTGTCTTTATGCGTGGCGGCACAGATGACATGTATAACTTTGCTGATAACTTCTCCCGGGTGGCAGACGACATGAGGAGGGTCTCAGAGGAAATATCCAAAGCTGTGGAAGACGTGGCGCAAGGGGCAGTCTCCCAGGCGGAAGATACCAGCAAGGCTGTGGACCTGCTGGATGAGAATATAACAAGCCTCAAGGATGTGACAAATAGACAACAGTCCAGCAAGGAGAGACTCGACAGTTCCATGAGTGATATAAACACCGCCTCTGACGATGTGGTAGGTGTGAATACTATGCTTGGCCAGATAAAAGACCGTTTTTCAGATATAAACCGTGAATCAGAAGAACTGGCGCGCAGGGCTCTGGATATCATGGAGATAGTAAACACAGTGGAGTCCATAGCAGACCAGACGAACCTGCTGTCCCTCAACGCTGCCATAGAAGCTGCCAGGGCAGGAGAGGCAGGAAGGGGATTTGCTGTAGTGGCTGACGAGATAAGAAAACTGGCGGAGGACTCAAAAACAGCGGTGGGCACTATAAACCAAAACCTGGATGAGTTTGCTGGAAACGTAAGAAAAATGGCATCAGAGTTTGAGGAAGAGTTTAAGAGTATGGAGGAGAGCACCAGGATTCTGGACAGGGTATCAGGAAGCGTCAAAAAATCAGTTTCTGAAGTAAAAAGGGTGACCGATGAAATATCTGCCCTGACCGATGAACTTTCTAAAACCACCGAGAGGCTCTCCATGGTATTTGAAAACGTCCAATCTCTGGCAGCCATAGCAGAGGAAAACTCTGCCACCTCAGAGGAGATGAGTGCCAGCGTTACCGAATATTCATCCAAGATTGCAGAGCTTACCCAAAACATCGATGAACTCAAAAGCTTTGCAGAGTACTTTAAGGCTGAGCTGAAAAAATACCAGATGTAGGGGGGATACATAATATGGATATATTTGCCGGCATTGACCTTGGGGGAACCAATATAGAGGTGGCACTGGTGGACTCCGACGGCAGGGTGTTATCTCATAAGACTCATGCCACAGAGTCAGTCCTGGGCTATGAAAGGGTAATAGAGAATATTAAAGATACATTAAATGAAATAAAAGGCGATAACCAGTTGAGGGCAATAGGTCTCTGCTCGCCGGGCCTGTTGGATGTAGAAAAAGGTGTATGTCTTTTTGCTGGTAACTTAGGCTTTAGAGATGTAGAGCTTAAAAGACCCCTTGAGGATGCCTTCGGCGTGCCCACATTTATTGAGAACGATGTGAATGCTGCAGCTCTTGGGGAATGGCGTTTTGGTACGGGCAGGGGCACAGAAAACTTTATACTTGTCATGGTTGGTACCGGTGTGGGTGCGGGGGTCGTATGCGACGGACACCTGCTTCATGGTAAGTCCAACGCTACAGCGGAGATAGGCCACACGATTGTGGAAAAGGACGGGCTTTTCTGCAACTGTGGAGGCAGGGGATGTCTGGAGATGTATGCCTCAGCCACCGGGATAGTGAGGATGATGAGGCAGTATATAAATAAGGGCCATTATACCTCGGTTGTTGATGAGGTACAGGGTAATATGGACAGGATAACAGCAGCCATAGTTGCTAAAAAAGCAACAGAGGGCGACAGTCTATCGAAACATGTTATTAACCGTGCGGCCGAATACCTAGGGGTTGCCCTTGTAAACTATGTGAATACATTTAACCCTGAGGTGGTTGCCATAGGTGGAGGGGTGGCCAGGGCAGGAGATGTGTTGTTAAAGCCCGTTGAGGAGTTTATAAAGAAGAGGTCTATGGAGGTCCAGGCCAGGGATGTTAAAATAGTGCAGTCCACCCTCGGGGAGGATGCAGGTACAGTTGGGGCTGCAGCCGTGGCCATGGATAAGGTTAAATAGCGAAAAGCTTAGAGGCTTTTCGCTATTTTTGCTCCCAGTCTTGCATTGTTCTTTACAAGGGCCATATTGGTTTCAAGGCTCTCGCCTTTGGTAAGCTCTGCTACCCTGGTTAACAGGAATGGAGTTACCTCTTTGCCCTTAATCATCTTCTGTTCGGCATCTTTCAATGCCTTCCTTATAGCTTCCCTTATCAAGGCCTCATCTGCTTCGTACTCTTCAGGTACAGGGTTTCCTACGAGTATACCGCCATTCAGGTTTAAGGCTCTCTTTGTCTTTATGAATGAAGCAATTTCTTCAGGTGTATCCAGTCTGTATGGAGCCTTAAATCCGCTGCTCCTTGTATAAAATGCAGGGAACTCTTCCTGACCGAAGGCTATGACAGGTACGCCCATAGTCTCAAGGTATTCAAGTGTCTTTCCTATATCCAGTATGGCCTTCGCACCGGCCGAGACCACAGTGACATTGGTCCTGGCAAGTTCCGTAAGGTCAGCAGATATGTCAAAGGACTGCTCAGCTCCATAGTGCACGCCGCCTATGCCGCCGGTCACAAATACCTCTATGCCGGCCATTGACGCCAGTATCATGGTGCTGGCAACGGTTGTAGCTCCGTTTAATCTCCTGGAGACTGCATATGGGATGTCCCTCCTGCTGCATTTTAAAACACCTTTTGATTTGCCGAGAAGCTCAATCTCATCCCGTGTAAGCCCTACCTTCAGTATGCCGTTTATTATGGCGCAGGTGGCCGGTACAGCACCATTTTCTCTTATTATATCCTCTACCTTAATGGCTGTCTCTATATTATCAGGATAGGGCATACCATGAGAAATGATTGTGGACTCTAAGGCTACCACCGGTCTTTTATCCTTTAATGCCTCTCTTACCTCTTCATTTATTGATAAAAACTTGCTCACTCTATTTGCCTCCTTTATTTAAGCGCATTTTTTATAAACTTATATTGCTCTAATCGGTCTATTATTTAATGAGAGTACCGATAACATTCTGACTGCCGGGTTTTTATGGCGTACCTGGCAGTTGTTGCGTGGAAAACAAAGGCTAATTGCCGGCAGCCATAATCTTTTCGATGTATACCGGACTTAGCATGGGCGAGACGGTAAGGCTGCTGGATACGGTTACCGCAGCACAGGCCAGGCCGTATCTTACAGACTTTTTGATGTCATACCCGTTGTATATGCCATAGACTATACCTGCGAAGAGGGCATCACCTGCCCCTGTGGTGTCCACAACATTGGTGGCTATGCTGTTAATGAATCCGCCCATACCGTCATAATAGAGATATACCCCTTTCTGTCCCAGGGTTATCACCACCACAGATACCCCTTGGCTGGCGATTGACACAGCCGCTTTTTCTACATCTTTATCACTTTTTATATCCATCATGGCCAGGACCTCTGCCTCCTCCTTGTTGGGCGTTATCATATAGACCCCATCTAAATGACCTTTCAATAGTGCAGCTTTTGGTACGGAAACAGGTTCTATACAGAAAGGGGTATATAGGGCTGCTGCCTGGGACTTGAGATAAACTATGGTATCTATAGGTATATTGGTGTCAGCGACAATTACCGAGGCGCTCTCAAGGGCCTTTTGCCTTGTCCTTACAAATTCCGGAGTCATCTCCTTGAATATCTCCATATCTGAAAGTGCGAGCACCATATTGCCGTCCGGCCCATCAATGGCCATGTAGGTACCTGAGGACCTGTGGGATATGCTGTCACAGCCGGATATATCTATACCAGCCTTTTCTGCTTCCTTGAGCAGCATGTCACCATACATATCGTCACCTACAAGGGTAATGAGTCTCGTCTTTATTCCCAACCTGGCCAGGTTTTCAGCTATATTTCTGCCGACGCCACCGGGGGAAAAAGTAATTTTACCTGGATTTGAGGTCATGGGTATCACCTCGGAGAAGGATACGCCCTTGATGTCGAAGTTGGCACCGCCAACCACCACTACAGACGGTTCCTCATTTACTATATAGCCCCTCTTCAGTACCCCCTTCTTCATGAGACTGGATATGTGGCTTGCCACTGCCGAACGGCTGATACCAAGTGATGAGGCTATCTCACCCTGCCCTGCAATGGGGTTTTTAATGATCTCTTCCAGCACCCGCCTCTCTGCATCTGTTATCATGTTATCACCAACTTTTGTTTATTATTCGTCTTTAGTCTATTATATCACTGGATTAGAGATAGTACAAGGCAGTTTTAGATATAAATTGAGGGGAGTGCATCATGCACTCCCCTCAATTTATATCTCTACAAATACAAACTCTACAGGCAGGTAAGTGGACGCCGGGGGTATCCACCTGATGGTCATCTCTTCCCCTGCGGCTATCTCATCAATATACACACCCTGTGTAAATGGCCTTATAGGGTTCTTGGGGGCCATGAACCTGCCGCTCTTGCTTGTCCATATGGGGCCCTGATAGCTTCCTCCCTGCGCCAGAAGCACAATCCTCATGTTTCTCTCAGCCTTTACATGTATCTCGTACTCCAGCCCGTAATTTCCATTTAACTTTGCATCTTTATGCAGCATCTCGTCTTTTCCAGTAAGTGTAGGGTCCAGCGTACCATCAGCCAGGATAAGGGCCTGCATCCTATCCACATTTATATTAATAATCCTTTTTGTGCCGGTAAAGGTGCCCCTGTCATGGATATCGGGCTCGAGGCATGGCAGATCGTCTATCTTTTCCTCCGGGTCATTTATACCGCTGTACTTTTCTCCAAGTGCCACAAAATATACCTCCACTTCACCATCGGTTTCTATATCATATACCCCGTGGATGAGATTGTTGTATGTTACGGGCGTGTAGTAGTGGGTGGGTGAGAGGAGCTTGACCTCGCCCGGTTTTAAATTTATGGATACATTCAGGTTTTCGCTGTCTAAAAGCCCGTATGTAACCTCTGCGCCTATCTGGAGCCATCTCCATGACTCGTATCCCATCTCTGTGCCTCCAAGGTTGGCCCTTTTTATCCTGACGGTTACATCATCCTTACCAGTATTTTTTACAAAGACACCATACCTCAAGTTGTCAGGGAAGACCTCATTGTATAAAATCTGGTTGACGCAGTAATAATATAGCCTTGCTTTTCCATTCACCGAGGCTTTGTACTGTATTCCAGGTTCCTTTATGTACTCGGGTGAGTCAGAAAATATAAGGGTATCCTGGTTGTCAATGGGGTTTACCTTAAGCTGGGGTATGCGGTTACCCACAAGACCTGTGGTGTCTATGACGTCACCTGGCCTGGCGTTTAATATCTGCATCTTTATATTCTGACTGTAGCCGAATGCCTCTTCGTAGGACTTCTCTCTGTCGTTCATGGAGGGTATATACACTGTAGGACTTTCTCCCGAATACATATTGTTTGCATCAACAGCCTTCACAAAGTATTGGGGGCCGGCGTCGATATCGGGCGTCTCATCTACATATACGGTTTCTGCAGTGAAATTCAATAACTCCTCTTTGCCGTCTACAACCCGGTAAACAGCGTATTTTTTGGCACCGGGTGACGGAGTCCATTTTAAACTGACCCTGTTTGCGTCTATGCCTGTAATATACAGGTTTTCTGGCGGGGTTGGGCCGTTTTCAGGGTGATAAAACCGATAAAACAGGGTAGCGGCCTCGGCCCGTGTGAGGGTGTCCTGTGGACGAAAGCTGCCGTCTGGGTATCCGCCAGCAATCCCCAGCGCCTTGGCTGCATTGATAAAACCTCTTGCCCAAGGAGATATCTTTTTATCGTCAGTGTATCCTGTATTTTTATCGTTACCATCCTGCACCAGGGCTGATGCTGATGTGGTGGCTACGATAGCTGTTATGGCTTGCTCGCGGGTCAAAGGCTTATCTGGACCAAAGGTA
This sequence comes from Calorimonas adulescens, assembly GCF_008274215.1. Taxonomy (NCBI): domain Bacteria; kingdom Bacillati; phylum Bacillota; class Clostridia; order Thermoanaerobacterales; family Thermoanaerobacteraceae; genus Calorimonas; species Calorimonas adulescens. Next base: position 21,294 of record NZ_VTPS01000022.1, read on the forward strand.
TATTCAGTCAAGCCGGTCATATAACCGGCTGCTACCACAGAATCTATGCCTGACTTTCCCCAGTAGTCAGCAGGGACGTCCCTAAAGGATGCAGGTTTTTCCGGGATATCAAGCCTGTAGACCCTGGCCATGATGTTGGCAAACTCTCCTCTTGTCACCTTGTCGTCGGGGCCAAACATTCCGTTTCCGCGTCCCCCCAGTATGCCCCTGTTGGTAAGGTCTGTAATGGCCTCTCTGGCCCATGAATTTTCAATGTCGGTGTATGGATATGAATTCTGGGCAAAGGCAAGAGCTGTGTTTGAAAAGACTAATAGTATGGCTATAGCTATAATAAATTTTCTTTTCATATCATACCTCCTTGTCTCACTGGATTATATCATTTTAATGTTACAGAAATATTACAGTTTAACTACAGATTGGTTAAAACTATTACAGGTGGTGCATCATAATGGTTGGCAGCTATATCAACTTCATCAGACTGGCATCAACGAGAGGCGCTTATATACCAGAATTGACGAACTTTTTATGCTAAATATCTAAAAATATTCGGATTAGCTATTGATTTATCCATTCTGTTCTGGTAATATACTCAAGGGGCATAACCCTACCATGAGGAGGGATAGATATGGAATATGATGTGATTATTGTTGGTGCCGGACCGGCAGGCATTTTTGCTTCTTATGAGCTTATGGAAAAGAGGCCTGGCCTCAAGGTGCTGCTACTTGAAAAAGGTCGAAACATAGAGGGCAGAAACTGTCCGATGGGAAGGGGTACAAGCTGCAGCGACTGCAACCCATGTTCCATCACCAGCGGTTTTGGCGGGGCAGGGGCCTTTAGTGACGGCAAGCTGACCCTTACCTCTGAGTTTGGTGGGGTGCTGGACGAATATATAGGGAAAAATGAGGTTGTAAACCTGATAAGGTACATTGACGATGTATACGTAAGGTTTGGTGCAATCACGGAGGTGCATGGCAGGGACGGGGAAAAGATAAAAGAACTCAGCAAAAAGGCTGCTGCCGCAGACCTTAAGTTTATACCTGCAGAAATAAAACACCTGGGAACAGAAAAGTGCTATGAGATATTGAAAAATATGCAGGCTTACCTGAAGGACAGGGTGGAACTTAAGACCAGTTGTTGTGTAAATAATATAATTGTAAAGGATGGTAGGGTAACCGGCGTTTCCACAGACAGGGGTGACTTTTACGGAAGGTTTGTAATGGTTGCGCCAGGAAGAAACGGGGCAGGCTGGTTCAGAGACCAGTGTGAAAAACTCGGGCTTACCACGCGCAACAATGCAGTGGATATAGGAGTCAGGGTAGAGGTGCCAGCAGAGATAATGGAGGACATCACCGATGCCGTATATGAGTCAAAACTCGTATACTATACCAAATCTTTTGATGACAGAGTGAGGACCTTTTGTATGAATCCATACGGTGAGGTGGTGGAGGAGAATGTGGACGGGCTAAAGACGGTAAATGGCCATAGCTATAGGGATAAGAAGACTTCGAATACCAACTTTGCTTTGCTTGTCTCAAAGGAGTTTACCGAACCCTTTCATGAGCCCATTGACTATGGCAAGTATATTGCAAGGCTTGCCAATATGCTGGGCGAGGGTGTTATAGTGCAGCGGCTGGGGGATCTTTTGGACGGGAGGAGGTCTACACCGGAAAGGATAAAGAGGGGACTCTTAGAACCTACCCTCAAGGCGGCAGTCCCGGGGGATTTGAGTCTTGTGCTTCCATACAGGCATCTTACTGATATAATTGAGATGCTTCAGGCTTTGGACAAGATAGCCCCGGGGATTTACTCCAAACATACGCTGCTCTATGGGGTCGAGGTGAAGTTTTATTCTTCAAGGGTGAACCTTACAGAAGGCTTGGAAACTGAGATAGAAAATCTTTATGCAGCGGGAGATGGGGCAGGTGTAAGCCGTGGCCTGGCCCAGGCGTCGGCCTCGGGGGTACTGGTTGCAAGGCAAATACTGGAAAGGATGGTGGGATAAATGGGTGTTAGGTGCATAATAGGTGCCCAGTGGGGTGATGAAGGCAAGGGAAAGATAACAGACTACTTAGCGGAAAGGTCCGAGGTGGTTGCGAGGTATCAAGGTGGAAGCAATGCCGGCCACACGGTAGACAGGGATGGCCAGGTCTATAAGCTGCATTTGGTGCCCTCTGGCATCCTCTATAATAACTGCATGAATATAATAGGTAACGGGGTCGTAGTGGATCCGCCTGAGCTGTTGGAAGAGATAGATGGACTGAAAAAGCACGGCCTTGGTGTGGAAAACCTCAGGATTTCTGACAGGGCACATGTTGTTATGCCCTACCACAGGGTTTTGGACAGGCTCATAGAGGGCAGCCATGGTGGCAGGGAGATAGGTACTACCCTCAGGGGTATAGGCCCCGCCTATACAGACAAATATGCCAGGTGTGGCATACGTATGCACGAACTCATAAATGCGGATGTGTTCAGGGCCAAGGTGGAATTGCTCTTGCAGGATAAAAACAGGCTGATTAAAGATATCTATGGCGGTGAGGTTATAGACAGCTCATTTATTGACGAATACATCGAATATGGCAGGAGATTGAAACCTTATGTGGTAGATACCTCAGCTCTTATATATGAGTATATAAAGGATGGCAAGGAGGTGCTTCTCGAAGGGGCACAGGGCACACTGCTGGACATCGACCATGGGACATACCCTTATGTTACATCCTCCAATCCAGCAGCCGGAGGGGCATGTACAGGACTCGGCATAGGGCCGACCCTTATTGACGAGGTGATAGGGGTAGCCAAGGCATATACTACAAGGGTTGGCAGGGGGCCCTTCCCTACAGAGATAGAAGGTGAGGTTGGAGACTACATCAGGGACAGGGGGTATGAGTTTGGGACAACTACGGGCAGGCCCAGAAGGGTTGGATGGCTTGACCTGGTTGTCTTAAGGTATGCTGTGAGGGTAAATGGCTTAACCTCCATAGCCCTTACCAAGCTGGACACCCTGGATGGACTGGAGGGTATTGATGTCTGTACGGCATACCGCATAGATGGCAGGAGTGTCTATGATTTTCCCTCAGACCTGGACGCTTTAAACAGGGCAAAGCCTGAATACCATGTCATGAAGGGTTGGGATGCGGATATTTCGGGGGCAAGAAAATTCTCTGACCTTCCCGAGGAGGCGAGGGAATATATAGAGTTCATAGAGGACAACGTAGGTGTCTCTGTGAACATTATATCAGTGGGTCCCGAAAGACATCAGACTATTGTAAGGTAGCCAGATGAATGAGGATACTATGATTAAAGAAACGGGGAGCGCAAGCTCCCCGTTTCTTTAATCATAGTATCCTTTTTTACACCTTACCATGAAGTAATAGAACAGAATAAGCAGTGGCACGGTTACCCACTGGGTCAGAGTTAGAAACCCGAACCCCCAGGTTTCATTTATGTATTTTACAATAAATAACGGGTTTTCTCTCACTGTCTCCTCAAAGATACCCCTCAGGAGCTGATAATAAAAAAGGAAAGACCAGAACTGGTACCCGTTAGGAGGGTCCTTCTCCTGTACGTAGAAATATCTGATCAGAAGTATGAGGCCGATAGCTGAGCCCACAAGTTGTGCAGGCCATCTGCCGAAAGAGAAGGCTGTCATCCTACCAAGGACCTCACCGTTAAATATATTTCCTATCCTGACCAGTATATTTCCTATGGATAACCCCGGCACCACCAGGTCTGCCAGCATGAAGAGGTTGAGGTTTTTGCGCCTTGTATACCACCAGCCTGCAAGGAAACCGCCCAGAAGGCCGCCGTGCCAGGCCAGGCCGCCCTCGTAAATCTTGAGCACCTGTATGGGGTCGTTTATAAACCAGCCCGGATAGTTGGCGAGGACAAACATGAGCCTTGCGCCAATGACGCCGAATATAACCACAAGTAATACTATATTGTAAAGGTCGTCCTCATCTACACCTCTCTTTTTTCCCTCCCGGAAGAAATATATCATCCCAAGGAGTATGGATAACGCCATGAAGATTCCATACCAGCGCACCTGTATAGGGCCTACGCTGAAGGCTATAGGGTTTAAGTTTAAATACATATGGTTTCTCCTTCCTATGTAGTCTATACCCATTATACTACAATTTATATTGCCAACAAAGGGTTCTAATATTCATTGTGCCTAATAGTAATATAATAGATAAGAAAGGGGGTCTGGATATATTGAAGAAATACATAAACTATATACTGGTTGCCGTTTTACTGCTGATGGTGGTGGGAGTGTATGTCTATCTTGCGGCAGAGAACGACACAACCTATATAATAGACGCTCAGCTTGATGGACAGGTAATGGCCCTTACCGGTAGGGAAACGGTAAATTATATAAATAAAGAGGATGTGCCGTTAAAAGAGATATACTTCCATGTATATCCGAATGCTTTCAGGGACGAGACTACAGCACCGTTTCCTGCGGAGGAAATGGGCCAGGCCTATCCCGATGGCTTTTCACCGGGCTATATGGATATATTGAGTGTGAGGGTAGGGGATGAGGATGTTCGATTCAGTGTTGAAGACACGGTGATGAAGGTGACACTTCCCCATGAGTTATACCCGGGGAGAAAAATTGACATAAGGATTAACTTTGTGGTGAAACTGCCGCCCAGTGATGGCAGGTTTGGCTATGGAAGGTATACAGTCAGGCTGGCGAACTGGTATCCTATTGTGAGTGTATATGACAGTGATGGATGGAACTTAGACCCTTACTATGCCATAGGAGACCCATTCTACAGCGATGTGTCCGACTATACGGTTAGGTTTGTAGCCCCGGCTGGATACACCATAGCCTCAACGGGGACAGCAAGGTACGAACAGAGTCAAGGCAGCGGCTTGTGGATTATAAAGGCATCAGATGTCAGGGATATGGCCATAGTCCTATCAGACAAGTTCAAGGTAAAAAGCGGAGAGTATAAGGGCACAAGGGTAAACTCCTATTATCTTGGAGATGACGATATAGGCGAGAGGTCATTAAGATATGCTGTTGACGCCATAAAATATTTCAGCGAAACTTTTGGCAGGTATCCCTACAGGGAGTATGATGTAGTGGCAGCGGACTTCTATATAGGTGGGATGGAGTATCCACAGCTTGTGGTGATAGATAGGATGCTTTACAATAAGAGGAATATATTCACATTGGAAGAGGTGATTGCCCATGAGACAGCTCATCAATGGTGGTACGGAGTGGTCGGCAACGACGAGGTGGATGAGCCCTGGCTTGATGAAGCCCTGACGGAGTTTTCCACTGTCATGTACTTTGAAAACTATTATGGGAATGAGGTGGCAGAGAGGTTCTGGAGGGCATACGATACTATTGTTAAAAAATATGATAACAGCCACAGGAGCGTAACAGACTCCATAGAAAAGTTCAAAGATGAAAGTGAATATGGAGCTATTGTATATGAAAAGGGCGCCATTGGGCTTAAGAATATAAGAGACCAGCTTGGAGAGAAGGTATTTGTCAAGGGGCTGAAGGAGTACTACAGGAAGTATAAATTTAAAAACGCCACTACACAGGACCTTATAGAGTCTCTGAATAGGGCGTCAGGAAAGGACATAAGCAGTTATTTTAAGGAGGAGGTAGGTATATTATATGACCTTAACCTTTTTGAGCCTGATGTCCTCGCCATAAAAGGCATATAGCCTAAAGTTGCCAAAAATTCTTGAACATATTCTTTCGGGGTATGTATTTACGACTTCCTCTAAATTAAAGTTGGTCGATATAAGCATTTTTTTTTCAGAAAGAAGCCTGCTGTTGATAATGTTGAATATGACCTGTTCGCTGTAAGCAGTAGCGGGTTCCGTGCCTAGGTCATCCATTATGAGCAGGTCGCAGCCGTTGATGAGCTCGGCCTCTTCACTTGCCTCTCCGAAGGCGGCTTTTCTAAGCATTTCCACTAAGTTGGGTACTGTCTGATAGATTACGGTATAGCCCCTCTCTATCAGGTCTTTTGCTATACAGTGTGACAGGAAGGTCTTCCCCAAGCCGGAATTGCCGTAAAAGAAGAGACTTTCTTTGACATTGCTGAAATTGTTTACAAACCTTATACAGTCAAGATAGATGTTTTCCATGTTTTTCCTTGGGGACTTTGGATAGTCTCCAAATGGAAGGTCAGAATAAAGGCTAAGGTCAAAGTTTTCAAAGTTCTCGTATTGCAGGATGTTTCTGAGGTGTGAGAGGTCATAGAGGTTCTCGATAAGTGCCTGTTTGAGACAGTGACACATTGTGCCGTTTACATAACCTGTGTCCTGGCAGTCTTTGCACTCATACTGGACAGTAAGATAGTCCTGGGGCAGTCCGTGGGTTTTCATGATGGTGTACTTTTCTTTTTTCAGGCTTTCAAGCCTTTTTTTGAGCTCGTCCAGTATGAGGTCGCATTTTTCCGGTAAGCGGAAGGCCTCATTTATCTTTTCTATACCTATGGACGATATCTCTTCGTCGATCTCCCGTATGCGTGGAATTTTTTTGTATACCTGCTCTCTTCTTAAAAGATAATCTTTAAATGCAGTGTCTCTTTTTTTTTGGTATTCTGTAAGAATCTTGTTGAGCGGACTATTCACCGGAGCTGCTCCTTTCTAAAAGCCGTTTTTCCAGCTCTTTTATATCATAGCTCCTCTGATTGTAACTGTTAAAGTAATGTTTTGGCGCAACATAGCCGGTTGTCTTCTTGGGCTTTGAGGAAATGTTCTGGTTTTTGTTGGTCAGAACCTTGTTTATATAATTAAAGTTTGGTTTGTTTATATTCATTATGCAGATATTACAGGCTTCAAGTATATCATCATCGCTGACGTTAAGTTCATCCAACCACCTGTTTATCATGTTTTTATGTGCCTCTGCTATTTCTTCTGAATTGAGGCCAAGAGTCTGGTATACCTTTTTATATATATTCCAGCGTTTTTCTTCATTTTTCAGATGTTTTTCCACGTCGAAGCCATTTCTGATACCTGCGTCAAACCAGCCCTGTGCTACTCTTGCCATGTAATTAATATTGACCTTCTTCTTTTGCAGGCAATATTCCACAAGGAGCACCAGGACCTCCATGGAAAAGTGGTATTTATCCAGCCATTCTAAAAATGTCTCCATCTCCCTGGGAGAGAGAGGGCGCCCTAACTGGTTTTCTATGTAGCTGAACATTGCTTCCAGTTCTGATTCTGCATAGACATTTTCATCTTTTGGTGTATAATTTATTGATTCCGGGGAAACATAGATAATGCTGCTGATATTTCCTCCATTGGATTTATATTGTATTAATCCCTGGGATGCCCAGTAGTCTAAAGCCATCTTTAGGGATTCTGTATCCATATTAAGCATTTTGGCCATATCTGATGGGTCCGTCTTAATGCCTTGATACAAAAGGTAAAGGCCAAGTATGTATACCTTGATATAATCTCCGGGTGAATCTGCCAGATACCTGGTTATAAAGGAATTGGAAATGGGTGTGCTGCCTATACCACTGTCATCAAAACAAAACTCCAACATGTTCATCCCCCTCTAAAATATTATACCATAGAGTTTCGCTCCTGGACTAATATATTTTTATATATTTATAAATGATATTGAGTAGATATCTTACGATATGATATTTAAGAAAAGTTTGTAATTTTATTATAACAATAAGTAAAAAATTTTTTGAAGAGGTCTTTCCACAGCTTCCATATTATATTATAATTAGAAGTTGTGAGTTGTAAAACGGAAGAAAGGAGTTGTGGTATGGGGACATGGGATAAGGTTATGAGTAAGATGCTGAAGGATAAAAGACTGCCACCGATAATTTTAGCCCTGTTTGCCTTTCTGATGTTTTTGGGCTATTTTTCCGGCTTTGCATATGCAGTCGTTGTGGATGGAGAAACGATTGGATATGTAAAGCAGGAGACGCAGGCCGAAAAGGCTATTGCTGAGGCAAAGAAGTACATAAAGTCTAAATATGGTCTGGAGGTTTCAACCTCCAACGAGGTGGAGTTTAAAAGGGCCAGGCCTAAGGCAGATGAGATACTGGGACAGGAAGAGCTAAAGAGGGCATTCCTGAAGAGTTTAGACTTCAAGGTTGCCGCTGCGGTCATATACGTAGATGGGAAGAAAATTGCTGTGGTAGAGAGCAGGTCTGCAGCAGAAAAGTTATTAGATGATATTAAGTCACAGCTCTCTGGCGGGGCTGGTAACGCCTATTTTAAGGAAAAAGTTGAGATAAAGGACGCGGATGTTAATGTGGGTGAGATATCCTCTGAGAGTGCTGCTGCGTCTATGCTTCTTAAAAGTGACCAGATGACAACATATATCGTAAAACAGGGTGACACACTCTGGGATATTGCATCGGCTAATAACACCACGGTTGATAGGCTTATGGCTTTAAACCCCGATGTAAAAGAAAAGGCCATGCAGCCGGGTGATACCATAATCCTGGACAAACCCAAGCCTGCTGTTACAGTAGTTACCAAAGAGGTGGCTGAATATGAGATGCCTATCCCCTTTGATGTAGAAAATGTGGAGGACAATTCGTTACCGATAAGAGTGACCAGGGTTAAACAGCAGGGAGTAGAAGGTAAAAAACAGGTAAAGGCAGAGATAGTTAAGGAAAATGGCGTGGAAGTTGCAAGGAATATCCTGGAAGAGAAGATAATTTCACAGCCCGTAAAGAAAATAGTAAGGGTTGGCACGAACAGGACGCTGGCGTCAGGGGTTTTCTCCTATCCGGTGGCTGGTGTCCTTACATCCAGGTTTGGCCAGAGGTGGGGCCGTGAGCATACAGGTGTGGACCTTGCGGTACCAATTGGGACAAAGGTTAAGGCCTCTGATGGCGGTAAGGTGATATTTACTGGACGCTCTGGCGGCTATGGTCTCCTGGTCAAGATAGACCATGGTAACGGATATGTCACCTACTATGGCCACCTGAGCAAGATACTTGTAAAGGATGGCGACAGGGTTGCCAAAGGGGATGTGATAGCCCTGTCTGGCAATACCGGAAACACCACGGGGCCACACCTCCACTTTGAGGTAAGGAAGAACGGGGTCCCTCAAAATCCACTGACATATTTGAATAAGTGATTTTGCCTTGAGACCTTGTATACGATGATAATGACATAAACTGGATTATACTTCTATTAGACAAAGCCCCCGAATGTCTATATAATTGAAATGTAGATAAGGGGGCTTTTCTCATGAAAAGACTTTCTTCCGCTTTGCTTTTAGTGATAGCGCTATTTTTTACGTTTGAGCTTACACACCTCATTGTAGACGATATTGCAAAGGGAAATTATCCTGTGTGTTTTACGGAGGGCGTGGCCCTGTTAGAGGAATACAGAATAAATGGATTTATGTGGGGAGATAGCCTGGATGGTGATGACCATCCGTATAAAGTGGAAGAACTTACCAGTTCATTTAACTACCTGGATGCGGAAAAGGCATACAGGCGTTCTTTTGAGATAGTGAAAGGCATATCTGATGAAAAAGGTTTTACCGCTGTTTTGGATGTTATAAAATATTTAGGCGAGGGGAAGAGCTTTCCATCGGCGATTGATGCGATAGAGCTGGAAATAAATTATCTTGACAGCTTTTAGCAGGAATTGAGCTTTTTATGTAGAATTATATAGCGGGGTGATATATATGGAGTCGAAGATACTGGTAGTGGATGATGAAAAGCCGATAGTTGACATACTCAAGTATAACCTCGAAAAGGATGGCTACAAGGTCCTTATAGCCTATGATGGCGAAGAGGCTATCAGGATTGCCACATCGGAAGAACCGGACCTTATTTTACTGGATATAATGCTGCCGAAGATAGACGGTTTTTCTGTATGCAAGACATTGAGGCAAAAATTAAACACCCCCATATTGATGGTGACTGCTAAAGAGGAAGAGGTTGACAAGGTGCTGGGTTTAGAGCTCGGGGCCGATGATTATATTGTAAAGCCGTTTAGCATGAGGGAGCTTGCTGCCAGGATTAAGGCCAATTTAAGAAGAGTACAGATGAGTGAGGATGCAGACGGCAAGTCAATAACATATGGGGATTTGGTGATAGATTTAGACAAGTATGTGGTCAGAAAAAAAGGCAAGCAGATTGATCTCACCTCCAGAGAGTTTGAGCTACTTAAATTTCTGGCTATTAACAAGGGTCAGGTCTTTTCAAGAGATACGCTTTTAGAAAAGGTATGGGGTTATGAATACTATGGTGATATGAGGACTGTAGACGTCACCATAAGGAGGCTGAGAGAGAAGATAGAAGAAGACCCGGGCAGTCCTCGGTACATATGTACTAAGAGAGGTGTTGGTTATTACTTCGGTGAAGAGTAAGGGGTATTTAAGTATTCAATGGAAAATTGTTACCATTTACATACTCCTCATACTGGTGGCAATGGAGATAGCCGGTTATTATATCCTCAGGTCTTTCGACGATTATGAGAAGGATAAACTGCTTGCGCAGTTGCAGTCGCAGGCTGCCAATCTATCATGGACATTTAAGGATAACCTCTCAAACGCTGATATAAATGATGTCAAGGATATATATATCTATCAGGGTTCTGACCTCAAGAGCATATACATACTTGACCGAGATGGGAGGGTAATTACAGGCACCGATAATAGTGTTACCCGACTGCTTACCCCTGCAGTGATGGCAGCCTTTAAGGGTTCTGCCACCAAGGAGGATGGCGAGGATGCTGCTACCGGAGAGGGACTCTTGAGCCTTGCGTGGCCGATAAAAAATTCCGACGGGATAGTGGAGGGTGCTGTCTATCTTACGGCCTCAACAAGAAGTATTAATTCCACCTTAAATGACGTAAGGGTTATCCTCTTGGGTGCTACTGCCGTTGCCATGGGTATTACGGCAGCCCTTGGTTTTTTGCTGTCTAAGACTATAGCTGACCCTGTGAAAGAGGTTACAGACAAGGCAGAGAGTATAGCTGCCGGTAATTTTAACGAGAGGGTCAATGTAAGGTCCAATGATGAGATAGGCAAACTGGGAGAAATGTTCAATTACATGAGCGACCGTATAGTGGATATGTTGGATGAGATAGCAAGGGATAAGAGCAGGGACGAGGCCATTTTAAAGTATATGAGCGACGGTGTTGTGGCCATAAAGCGGGATGGTACAATATTGGTGGCCAATATTGCCGCCAGGCAGTTCTTGGGGAGAGATATATTTGAGGGGGATAATTTCTTTGATATTGTAGATGAGTACAACGGCCAGGCTGTGGCCGATGCCTTTGAGGACGCAGGTGCACATGAGGTTACGTTGAATACCGGCAGGTTTATCTTAAACATACACACAGCAGCCTTCAAGAATGAAAAAGGAGAGACTGAGGGGTTTGTCGTGGTTATGCACGATATAACTGAGCAGCAGAAGTTGGATAATATGCGGAAGGAATTTGTCGCCAATGTATCCCACGAGCTCAAGACCCCTATTACCACCATCAAGAGCTATGCAGAGACTTTGTTAGATGGGGCATTGGAAGACAAAGAGGTCTCCGTTAAGTTCCTTGATGTGATTAATAAAGAAGTAGACAGGATGGACAGGCTTGTGAGGGACCTCTTGCAGCTTTCCAGGATAGATGATAACCGGGAGAAGTGGTTTTTTGAGGATACTGACATAACTGAGCTTGTGAAGGGCAGCGTAGAGAAGATAAAGGTGTTGGCTGAAGAAAAAGAGCAGGAAATTATGATAGACTTTAGGGATAGGGTTCATGCCATGGTTGACAGGGACAGGATGGACCAGGTACTTTTAAATGTATTTAGCAATGCCATTAAATATACTCCTGAGGGTGGCCGCATTGATGTAAGGGTGTATGAGGATGGAGAGTGGGCTGTAATATTGGTAAAGGACAACGGGGTTGGCATACCAGAGGAGGATATTCCCCATCTGTTTGAGAGGTTTTACCGTGTAGATAAGGCTAGGTCAAGGGAGATGGGTGGTACCGGCCTTGGGCTTTCTATAGCCAAAGAGATTGTGGATGCCCATAAGGGTAGGATAATAATAGAAAGTGAGATAAATGTGGGTACGGAGGTTAAGATTTACCTTCCTTCCATAACTATGTAATCATAATGTAAAGCAACTGTAACATGGCTGTAACATATTATATATATAATATAAGAAAAGCTGTATAGGAGAGAGGGATAATGGTATGAGAAGGATAACAGCTTTATTGATTGCAGTACTATTGCTTATGGCATCCTCTCCTGCCTTTGCTGATGGAACGGAAATACAGCTCCTGCATTTAAATTCCACTTTGCCTGCGACTACTGACCAGGCTGTATATACCATATCAGGCAAGGTGGATGAAGGGACCTCCGTAGAGGTAAAGCTTAACAACGCAGATTTATATAAACCCGACATTGGCCCTTTTGGTATGTTCTACCAGTCAGTTAACCTCAAGATGGGTAAGAATTCTATCGATATTACAGCCAGAAAGGGCGGTCTCGTTCAGGTCATCAAATGTCTTATAACCAGGAAGGACAACAATGAGCCTGTCAAAAAACTTGAACTGAGTCCTGAGTTAAAGGAGGCCATCAGCATCAGCTTTAAATAAGTTTTGCGCCGGGGATTGTGAGGATGATATTGATGTCAGAGAGAGCCAGGACCACACTGCTTGTTTTTTTAGTAGTATTGAGTATTATACTGAGCTTTTTTATGTGGTATGGCATGACCTGGCCATATGTATCATCCCCAACTGGCAACGTCCAGGAAATCTCCCCGGCTATTTTATTGAACATTTTAAAGCCTGAAAAAATTATTATAAATTTCGGTGGGACGACCCATACCACCATGCTGGAAAACAACAGTTTTGATGCCTCATGGAGGGAATTTCAGAACATTGTCTTTTCTGACAGCGGCAATCCAACAACTGTTACAGAGACTGAATTTATGAATGCCATGAGTTACAGGTCTATAATGTATATGTTTGCGTTTCCAATACCTTTATCCTATTTTAATGATGCCTATGGCAAGGAAATAAATATCCCAGTTGATACCGTAAAGGATGTCATTATCTTAGCAGGAAACAGCCCTTCATTTTACATATATGATGGCTTTGATAAATACATCAGGATGAACATGGGCTATAAAAACAATGGAATAGAGACCATCATTTCTGTAAAGGAGGACAATGCTCCCCTGTATTCTACTGCTGGCGACCTTGGGTTTACTGACAAGATGCATTATGATGTTCTTATGCCTTTGGATATAAGCAAAATAGACATACCCGTGATTGGTGTGAGGAAACCTGACAACATTGAGATGAATACACTTGTTTCTAAGTTTTTTGACAGTGGAAGCATGGTGAGGAGGATTAATGAGGTTTCTGGCGATACAGTGTTTACCGATGGGGAAAGGGGGCTTAAGATATATACTGACGGGCGGCTGGAGTATACGTACAGCGCGACGTCTTCTGCCCGTTTAGATGATGTTACATCAATAAAGATAGCCACTGAATTCCTTTCAAGATATATCACAAATATGAACAATGTAAGTCTGGGGGGTATTGTTGAGGGAAAAGATGGTTATACCATAAATTATAACTTGAGGTATAATGGGCTGCCTGTATATAGCAGACAGTATGGATACCCCTTTATCGTTGAGGTAAAAGGTAAAGAGGTTGTTTCGTTTAAAACTGCCGGACTGGATTTTATGCCTCTTGGTTCTTCTACAAGGATATTTGTGGGTGCACTGGATGCCATGGACGCTTCATTAGCAAAGGGCATAGAATACTGGGAGTCACTTGATATGTGCTATGTTGTGGATATGGGGAAGGTAAGAGCAGCATGGAGGGCATCCGACGGTGAACATACAGTATATGTCGACATGGAAAATGATAATATGTGAGGTATGGCTATGGACTGGCTGAGAGCAAAAAATATCCTTATAGTCACATTTATTGTAATTGATGTCATGCTGCTTGTCAGTGTATTCATGAACTATGGTGTGATTGAGCCATTAAAGGAAAAGCAAGAGGCAGAGGATGCATTGAATATATTGAAAAGTGCAGGAGTTCAGATTGAGACGGAGGTACCTCAGAAGACGCCGGCCATGGCTCTCTTAAGGGTGGAGCTTTACGATTATAATTCTAAAAACTTGATAAATAGGATACTGTCTGGTGGTTATTCGGAAGAAATATCAGGGGATGAACATGTATATAAGACTCTTACAGAGGTGCTTACTGTAGCACCGAATGGAGATCTTTATTATAAGAGTATGGTCCCCTTGATCTTTAACGTCAGTATTGAGGAAGGGCTTCTAAACTTTTTAACCAGTAAAGGCCTGGCCGAGCCTGGTATGTATATAGATAGTGTGGAGAAACAGGGTGATACATATATTGTAAAGATTACCCATCAGGTTGATGGATATTTTCTTGATATAAGCTATATGCAGGCTAAGATAGGACCCCACAACATTGAAATAGTAAAGCACTGGTTAAAACCGGTTGGATATCTGCAGCAGAGGAAGAGAGTAGTACCTGCATATAAGGCGCTCCTCAGTTTTATGAGCGGTGTACAGGCCCCAACAACAGTAAAGGATGTAAAGCTTGGGTACTATTTCAGGTGGGACGAGGCAGCATCCGGTGAGGCCGTCCCGGTATGGCGTATATCTACTGATGGGGATGTCTATTATTTTAATGCTTATACAGGAAAACCAGAAAGATGAAAATAATCACGTTTGATCTTACCAGCCATATTATATATTATTATGGCTGGTTTTTTGATATAAATTTTATCTGACGACAGGGGTTTAGTGTTTGTATGTCAATAAGATTACAGCACCTGATACCGTTTTGTATTTTCCTGTAGCTACGCCCGTATCTTTACTGTGCATCCACTATTTTAGTATCGTGCTTGTATAGGTCACCTATATTTGTCGTAAATTTGGGAGCATAATAGCCTTTTAAGGAGCACTCTGGGTATACTATCTTACATCTGTTTAGTTTTGTGATAGAAGAAATTTACCTTGAAAATATGAGGATTTTGGATTAAAGTAGTATATGGATTCAGTATATGCGGGGGAGGAAATATAAGTTGGAGAAATTCGTGATAGATGGTGGAGTGCCCCTTATAGGCGAAGTCAGAATAAGCGGTGCTAAAAATGCAGCAGTGGCAGTTATACCAGCGGCTATAATGGCTGATGGCATATGCGTTATTAATAACCTTCCCAGGATAAAAGACGTACAGAACTGGGCAAATATATTGAAGAGCATGGGGATTCATGTGGAGTTTGAAGAAAATGAGATGCGTATAGACGGGAGGACGGCCAGGCCGGTAGAGCCCCCCATAGAACTGGTGCAACAGATGAGGGCTTCCTATTATTTAGTAGGTGCTATGCTGGGCAGGTTTAAGAAAGCAGTTGTTGGCATGCCTGGTGGATGCAGCATAGGTGTAAGACCAATAGACCAGCACATAAAAGGCTTTGAAGCCCTTGGAGCAAAGATCAATATAGAACATGGAGTAATAATGGCAGAGGCAGAGAGGCTTGTAGGTACCAATATATTTCTGGATGTGGTTTCAGTAGGAGCAACTATAAATATTATGTTAGCAGCTTCTATGGCTGAAGGTGTTACGATGATTGAAAATGCGGCTAAAGAGCCTCATGTCGTGGATGTTGCCAACTTTCTTAACGCCATGGGTGCTGATATAAAAGGCGCAGGAACTGATAACATCAGGATTAGAGGAGTAAAAAAACTTTCGGGATGTTACCATACGATAATACCTGACCAGATTGAAGCTGGTACATTCATGATAGCTGCTGCAGCGACAGGTGGAGACATTACCATTACCAATGTTATCCCTACGCACCTTGACTCAATCATAGCTAAACTGGAGGAGACGGGTACTCTAATAATACCGTCAGAGGATAGCATAAGGGTGATAGGTAAAAGACCCCTAAAAAGCACAGACATAAGGACTCAGCCATATCCAGGTTTTCCCACAGACCTTCAACAACCTATGGCTGTACTGCTCTCGGTAGTTGATGGGACCAGTATGATTACAGAAAATGTATGGGATAACCGCTTTAAATATATAGATGAGCTTAAAAAAATGGGATTAAAAGCGAAAGTAGAGGGACGTTCCGCTATCATTGAAGGAGTAAAAAACCTTACTGGGGCAAAAGTGTCAGCTACAGACTTGAGAGCAGGGGCAGCCATGGTACTTGCTGGATTAGTGGCCCACGGCCAAACTGAGGTCATCGATATTGAGCATATTGACAGGGGTTACGAATTTCTTGAAGAAAAGCTGAAAAATCTTGGAGCAAAGATAAAGAGGGTGAAGGAATAAAATAGACCTATTTTTTATTGAACAATAGGTGCAGATTAAGCCAAGTATTATAGAGACACATTCTATAATTGAACAGAAGATGAAATAATTTTTAATGCCCTGTAAAGTCGTCGATGTCCCATGCTATAAAAACATTGGGAGATTGACGACTTGTTTTGTCTCTTGAAGTGTGCAGGCTTTAGACTATTTGCTGTCAGCAAAGCAAAAGATTATACTTGTTTTTAAAGGTTATATGGCTGCTATTCCTCATTTTTGCATGCTGTGATATAATATCTGCAGGAGAGGGGAATGCAGATGACGTTAAAGTTCTGTTCGCTGTCCAGCGGCAGTAGTGGTAATTCTACATACATAAGTTCTGGCTCAACGAGTATACTGGTCGACGCAGGTTTTTCAGCCACAAGGATTATAGACAGCATAAAATACATAGGATGTGATCCATCAAAACTTGACGCCATCCTGGTTACCCATGAGCATGATGATCATATCAGGGGGATAAAGGTCCTTGCAAAGAGATATAGTATACCGATTTTAGGGACAGAAGGCACATTAAACTCTATAAGGGATAGATTTAAAGATATCCCTGAGACACTCATAAAACCTATCACTAAGGAGGAATTCACACTTGGAGATTTAAATGTTTGTCCTATCCCCATATCCCATGATGCGGCAGATCCTGTGGGATATAGTTTTAGGTCTAAAGGTAAAAAAATATCAATAGTTACCGATCTTGGATATATAAGTTCTGGCGTTGTTAATGGCATTAAGGACTCTGACCTTTTGCTTATCGAGTCCAACCACGATGTTGAGATGCTTAAAAATGGAAGTTATCCTGCATACCTGAAAAAGAGGATTTTGAGTTCGAGGGGGCACCTTTCTAATACTGTGGCAGCAGGGCTTATTTCATTTCTTATAGCTTCAAAACAGGTTGGCATTATATATCTGGGTCATTTGAGCCAGAATAATAATAAACCTGAGCTGGCTTTAAATACTGTGTTAAATGCACTTAAGGAACGCAATGGGGTGAAGTATAACAAAAAAGACATAAGATTGACATTCAGAAATGGTATAAGTGAGCTTGTGGAATTTGATTGAGAGGTGTTTTTGCTATGTATGAGGATCATTATTTTAAAGATGAAGATGGCAATGAATACAGGTATTTTACTCCATCACCTAAGAGGCGTGGTGGAAACGGTGGAGGAGGCTGGTTTTCCTATGTTGTTGTTGCTGTGATATCTGCTGTGATAACCAGTCTGGTAATGGCATATATAGCCCCAACGTATCTTTATGGCAAGATTATACCAATGCCGGAGGCTCCGTCAAATCCTCAGTATCAGCCAATTCCCCAAATTGTAATACCAAAAGATGAAAAGCCGACAGTGGTTACAGCGGTGGCTCAGAAAGCCTCTCCGACTGTGGTGGGAATAACTACGGTAGAGATAGGTACAGACTTTTTCTTCAGGCCGGTGCAACAGCAAGGCGTAGGTTCTGGGTTTATTGTAGACCCCAACGGTTATATACTTACAAATAACCATGTGGCCAATCAGAAATCAAGGGAAATAACGGTATATCTTGCTGATGGGAGGAGCATGTCCGGCAGAACACTTTGGAGTGACCCTTCACTTGATATGTCTATTATAAAAATAAACGCTACAAATCTACCTGTGGCAGAGATGGGCAATTCTGACGAACTGGTTGTAGGAGAGACAGCGGTAGCTATAGGCAATCCCTTGGGGCTAAGGTTTCAGAGAACTGTGACCTCCGGCATAATCAGTGCTTTAAACAGAACGCTGCAGACAGAGGATGGGGAGATATTAGAAGACCTTATTCAGACCGATGCCTCAATAAATCCTGGTAATTCGGGAGGGCCGTTATTAAATGCTGAGGGCAAAGTAGTGGGCATCAATACTGCCAAGGTTACAACGGCAGAGGGCCTTGGCTTTGCTATACCGATTAATATAGCAAAACCTATATTAAATAAGATAATAAATACGGGTAAATTTGTACCTGCATATATGGGCGTTGTGGCTTATGATAAAGAGATAGCAGGGTATTATAGCGATGAGGTTGAGCTTCAGGATGGTGTTTATATAGAGGATGTGGATGCTGATGGACCCGCAGCGAAGGCTGGAATAAAAAGCGGTTATATTATAACCGAGATAAATGGTCAAAAAGTACGTAACATGCTTAGGTTTAAAACCATACTCTATGGGTTTGAACCGGGTGATACAGTGAAGGTTACATGTGTTACGCAGGACAATAAGGAAAAAATAGTGGATGTTACCTTGAGTTCTTATCCATCTAATACGGAGCAATAGTAGTGATGAATATAAATGTCATCTGTGTTGGGAAACTGAAAGAAAAATATTGGCGCGAGGCTGAGAGTGAATATTTAAAGAGGCTCAAGAGGTTTACTAAAGTAAACATCATAGAGATAGCTGAGGAGGATATAAAATCTACTATCTCTGACAGGGAGATAAGGAAGCTATTATTAATAGAGGGAGAAAGGATACTCTCAAAAATAAGAAGAGACCCCTATGTGGTCTCTCTTGCTGTCAATGGAAAAACCTTTACTTCCGTAGGATTTGCTGGCTTTCTTAAAGACATGGCTGTTTACGGGAATAGAGATGTTGTCTTTATTATAGGTTCCAGTTACGGCCTGGCCGACACAGTCATTTCAAAGTCAGATATGCTTTTGTCATTTGGAGATTTTACATATCCTCACCAGCTTATAAGGATTATGCTCTTAGAACAAATATACAGGGCCTACAAAATAAATTCTGGAGAGGTTTATCATAAATGAAATATATTTAAGCGGGATACCCCAAAGGTGTCCCGTAAGCTGTTAATAGAGGTGCTTAAACTTGGACATTAGTGTTAAATTATCAAAAGAGTTTAATATAAAGCTAAGTCAGGTCTTAGAGACTATAAAGCTGATAGATGCAGGCAATACCATACCGTTTATTGCACGATACAGAAAAGAAGCTACAGGCGGCATGTCTGATGAGATCTTGAGAGAGCTTTTTGATAGGCTTATGTACCTTAGGAGTCTTGAGTCAAGAAAGGAAGAGGTAATAAGACTCATCGCTGAACAAGGTAAGCTGACAGAGGAATTAAGGCGTGAGATATCCGAAGCAGAGATACTGCAGAGGGTAGAAGACCTCTATAGGCCATTTAAGCCCAAGCGCAGGACAAGAGCAACTATAGCAGAAGAAAAGGGTTTAAAACCCCTTGCAGAGATGATATTAAACCAGGAAACAATAAGTGAGACGATAGAAGAATTGGCCAGGCCATATGTGAACCCTGAACTGGGCGTTAATTCTGTGAAGGATGCGCTGGACGGTGCCAGAGACATTATAGCTGAAATTATATCAGACAATGCAGAGTACAGGGAAAGGATTAGAAATCTCTATTTCAAGAAGGGCATAATAGAGAGCAAAGCTGTAGCTCCTGATGAGAGGTCAGCATACGAGATGTATTACGATTTCAGGGAACCGGTGGATAAGATTGCAAACCATCGTATTTTGGCCATAAACAGGGGAGAAAGGGAAAAGAAACTTAAGGTTGGTATATTGAGCCCGGATGAAGAGATTATTGTATACCTAAAAAAACAGGTCATATTAGATGAAAGAGCTGCTACAGCCAGACTGCTCGAGGATGCTATAGAAGACGCCTATAAGCGATTAATCGCCCCATCTATAGAACGGGAGGTGAGAAATGTACTCACTGAACGCGCACAGAAAGAAGCTGTAAAAGTCTTTGCAAAAAACACAAATGTTTAAATACGGCCACGCCGTCGCTCCTTCGTTATGTGTCTGGGATAACCCCAACTATTGCAACAAATATTGTAAAGTATAGAGATATGAACGGCAAATTTAAGAACAGGCAGGAATTGAAAAAAGTCAGCAGACTGGGAGAAAAGGTATTTGAGCGCTACACATCTTAATTATACGACAGGGGATGTCCTTGTCCCGCTAACGCCTGTTATTCTGTCGACAAGTCTATTAGGTGTAAGAAGTTTTACGGATTAATTTGGGAATCTACAGAAAGGATTGCGGCGGATGGTCTATGGGTCAATGAATAGAGCCCTGGACAATGCCTACGTCCCAGGGCCTCATTAGCTTAACCGAAGGATATTAACATCTTCGTCAGTCCTAGCAAACCACCGGATGCGGAACCACCAATACTGTTCCCGTTTCTCCCGTTACTATTTTTTATAACGCGGAATTGTTTCCACATTCCTATCTTCATTGCGTATCAGATCAATATACGGGAAGCGGGCAACTTTGACGCGAATTTCCTTCTGCGGAGTACCCGGGGTACCCCAGATCAATGTAAGTTCTTTTCCTACCTGCGCATATTTAGGGTCAATAAATCCCAGAGAAATCATCCTGTTGTAATAATAGCTGCATATACGGCCTGTGCTGATTCCGACCTGCTTACCGTCTGCCACGACCTTGTCCGCCCGATAAATGTACCCATATTCAGGCCATCCGATCACATTTTCTTGATAGAACATATCAAGCGGCTCTGCATCGATTCTTTCACAAGGTTCTACTTCTTTGCCCTGGAACTGAGTAGCATAGACTGCTGCAATATCCGCTGCGTTCCACTCCAGGGTAACCACGGTTCTCGGGGGATTCTGGGCGATTTTTTCCAGGGCCTTCCTGCCAGGAAATTCATGATTGAATTTTATGAGGAAGCCCCAGCCGACATCGTAAGGGGTCACAAAACGGACATCAAGGTCGTTCCCAACGCTTCCGAGTAGCCGGCGGTTTATATTATAAATAGCTTCAGGACGGTCTTTCAGGTATGCAGACAGCCCTCCATCGACCGCATACCGCCCCTCATCTGATTCAAACCAGGGCAGCGGATAATGAACATGAATATTGGGGAATCCACCTTCAGTATGGTTCATGCAATAGGTATGGAAGCCGAGCTTTTTCGCACCAAACGACTTGCCTGCCTCCCAAATCCTCTGATAGACCTCGTCAAAATCTTCAATAGGGCCATGAACTTCATATGCCAGATTTCCGGACATGCCAAGCCTCAGCACCCGCATATCCTTGTTGCCGATTTTTGTCATGCGGTGGGTAGCAAATTTAATATCGTGTAGATCGCATTCGCAGGCCTTCTCCAGAATTTCCAGTGATTTTTCCCCTGCGATCTGGATAAAGTATTCTCTTCCGGTGATGTCTTCGCCTTCTACGTCCATACCGCTTGTTTTAACGAGATAATCAATGGGAGGATTCAACCAGTAGGTGCGGAAGGTATTCTCTGCAATTTTGATCACTACGCCGTCTGTCATGATTTGCCCTTTTTCATTGCAAATGACGGCATGCCGGATTCCCTTGTTACTCAGATTGGTGAAATCGTTAACACAGATGGAGTTTAAGAATTTCACCGCATCCGGACCTTTTACATCGTAAACAGGGGACATCATCAGGCTGAGCCCGATCCAGGCGCTTGTTTTTGAAGCCAGAATCTCATCTTTGTATCCCGTGTATTCATAGGGAAGAAGAACCCCCGGTCCCAAGGGAAATAAAAGAGTAGCACCCTCGTACGCCGGGCTGTTTGGTGAATACATAGTACCATCTCCTTTTTCACATAAAATAAGCTCTCTAAAAAACAACTTCCCGATTTCTTCTATAGAGTTAATAAAGTTTGCAGATTATCCCTTGATAACCTGATTATGTCCGGCACTGCCACCCGGTTATAGCAACCCGGCCATCCGGTTCACGCTATACTTCCGCCCATCTGCGTCGGCAATCGTTTACACTTTGTTCCCCGCCGAAAAAACCCGGGCGGATCCGACCACCCCCCTCCTTTCCTTCCGGTCAGGCCGCATCCAGTTTGTCCTCCGGTCTTCTGTCAATATCATAACACCACCCGTGGTCCCAGTTCATCATCGGTATGACCAGAAATTGAGCTCGTTTTTTCGTCATTTTTGCACAAGGTATGGTATAATCAATGGAGGAATATACGAAACGTGGAGGAGAAAAGAGATAATGAACCTTAATATGCATATCATCCTGGATGAGTTGAAGCCCTTCAACCCCAGGGCAAAACTCGATGAATCCATAGAACTCTATCTAAAACAGGCGAGAATCATGAAAGGAGTTTCCCAGCTTCTGTCCAGGGACTATGTTTATGTAACGGAAGCAGGAAATCTGAAAGACGGGACGAGCGAGTTCCCGGCAAGAGACGCCAACATTGTCTGCGTTGGCCCCCTGGACGGCAAACGGTTCGACGAGTTACCCTGCAATCTTATCAATATAGACGCCGCCCTCGATCTCCCGGAGGTCTTCAACATCCTGCAGGACATCTTCGAGAAATATGCCGCCTGGAACCGGCAGATGATCGAGGCCGTAATAAAAGACGAACCACTGCAAAAAATATTCGAAATCGGTGCCTCCGCTCTGGAAAACCCCATCGCCCTGTTCGATGCATCCCTCGCCCTGATCATGACGGCGGGGAAGCTGCCGGAGAACTACCAGGGTACCATCTGGGAGGAGGTAATACGGTATGGGTATTCCCCTGTGGAAAACCTGCCCTTTCAAGAGCGGAAAAGGATCAGCGAATTGATCCGCACCAAGAATGAACCGTTTTTTTATAAAAGCGACCCCTCGGACAGGTATACTCAGATGATAGCCGGTCTCAGCATTGACGGAAAACACTTTGGGACCTTTGGCCTCATCGACATAGACAAGCCCTTCACCCTTGGTCAGCTATCACTTGTCTATCACCTGAAAAACGTGATGGAGCTGGCAATCTCCAAAAACCGGGAGATTACAGACATAACAGAAGAATCCTGTTATTTCATCGAGAGGTTGATCAACGGTTTCGAAGTGGAAAAGAAGGTGGTTGAGTACCACTTAAAAAAGAGAAAATGGAGCATCGAAGACAGTTTTTACATCCTCAATTTCTCATCCCCAGAAGAGAGCCTGGACGAGAAATTGTTTAAGACTTACATGTACAGGATTAAAAAGCTGACAGAAAGAGCCGTTATCTTTACCTACGAAAATTCAATCATAGCCGTCCTCCGGGAAAGGGACTACTCTCTCGATGATCCAGCCTTTTTACAGGAGCTCGACGACCTGCTTTCTCGCATTGGCATCAAATGCGGGATCAGCCTGAAGTTTTACAACTTTATGAGCATAAAATACCCTTACATCCAAAGCAAAATAGCCATAATGGAAGGGGTCAAAAAAGATCCCCACAAGCTGAGATATTACTTCCGGGATTATTACATAGACCATATCATGAACTCCCTGGACAACTCGACCAGCCTGAAGAGCCTGTGCCATCCTCAAGTACTAAAGTTGAAGGAATACGACAAAATAAACAACACCGAATACGTCCGGTGTTTGTTTACCTACCTTCAGAATGGCCTAAATATCTCACAAACCGCCAGGAAACTTTTCATCCATAGAAACACCCTAATCTATAGACTCAATCGAATAACTGAGATCATGGAGATGGATCTCCGCCGCGAAGAGGAGCTCTTTCATCTCCTCTTCTCCTGTTTAATAGCGGAATACCTTTTCTAGAAGGGGCTGTCAAGCGTCAGTGACTTTGTCAGGTGAAATCCACCAGTGATACAGAAAGATTTCACCCTGACAATATCACAGACGGATAACAAATAAGGAAAAAGGGGCTTGACATGAGGCATAAGACGTGCTAATATATAAAAGTCGCACGATGGCAAATAAATAGAGCGGAACGCCAAGATAGAAGTAAGGAGCAAATATTTTAAAGAGTTTGATCCTGGCTCAGGACTAACGCTGGCGGCGTGCCTAACACATGCAAGTCGAACGGAGTAGGAAACTACTCAGTGGCGGACGGGTGAGT